>CAJOJG010000003.1 GCA_905234655.1 uncultured Bacteroidales bacterium | reverse complement strand
CGGCGAGGGTCTCAAATCCTGTGTTGCTCTACACCAAAGATTACCATAGGGAAGGTGCTGTGGATTTCTTGCCGATTTATTATGCGCCGTTTTTGTGATATGTCCACCCTCCTCGCCAAGCCCGGGCAGGCAATACGTCAGAGGTTGGCGTAAGGTGAGGAACAATTATTCTATTTAACATAAAATTCGATGCGCACAGGAAGAAGGATATTCTTTCGATGCGCATTATTATTTGATTCACGAATCATGTTACCGTGGGGGCACACCCACTGTGCTTAAACGCCTAATTCTCTGGCTTTATTCCATGTTTCCCGGCAAGTAATTCACACTTGGCCAATTATCCTGCGAAATGCAAGAACAAGTTTTACTGAACTTTCTCATTCCGTAGCCACACTTCTTGCCATTTTTCCATTCACCAAAAAGGCAATCGCCGTTTGCCCAAATGTACAAGCCCCAACCATGTTTTACACCATTTAAGGTTTCGCCGAGGTACATGTTCGGACCATCCCAAATTGCCTGAAAACGCTTGTTGGACGAGTACGGGGTTGGGTAGGAAGACAGAGGATGACGCCAATTATCTCCACTGCCATCTTCATTGAATTTGCCCTCATAGAGAAGTTTGCCACTTGCAGAATAGCACCGACCATCAAATGATGGCTCCCAACACGTCAGAGATTCACCCACATAGAACATTGTTCCCGGCAGGTACTCAATTTCTGAATTGTAGTAGATGTGTATGGCCATATCCATATTTCCAATACGAAAGAAGCCATATTTGCCGCTGTATCCGCCAGGACCGCAATACGTTCTTGGTTCGTATCCGGCAGCATCTCGCGAGTAACCGCCGTTGTCAGACCATGCCGGCGCACATTCGAAAACTTTGCGTAGCATTGGCAGCCAGTCCTGTGCCATAGTCAAAGACGGCATCAGGACAAATAGTATCAAAACAATTTTTTTCATCATGTCGTATTATTTAGTTAATGTATCCACCTTCTTTTTGTTGTCCGTTTTCAAAACGGCCAACCCATGCCCGTCCATCTGACCATACAAACAGGCCATATCCTTGATAATAACCATTTGCGTCAACCTGTCCGAAATAATAATTGCCTTTCACTGTCGTTATGAACTTGACTGTTGTTGGTTTCCAATTGTAATAAATTGGGTGTCCCAAGTTGTCATAGTTGTACACACTATATTTTTGAAAATACATTGTGTTGTTTTTATAATCTTCAACTATTCCCATCCATGTTTCGTTGGCACTTATGTTAATTCCTTCTCCTTTGGGATTGCCATCCTTAAATTCGCCGAAATAGTAACCACCTGATTTCCACTTATATGCACCATAGCCATTCCTTTTACCGTTGGAAATTGCCCCTTTATACAATACATTGCTCCAAGTTTGCGTGGGATTCCTGAATACAAGGTCAAGTTTTGACTTTGCATATTCAGTAAGAAGTAGGTCTGTACTTAATGTCGGTTTCTTGACGATAACAGAGCCGCCTTCTTTCTTCCACTGTGGAACTTGTTCTTCGGCGTTTTGATATGCCAACTCTTCCGTCTTTTGCTTCGTCGTGGCAAAAATGTTGTCCCAAGTTGGCGAAGATGTAACTTCGCTTGTTTCGTGGTCAAAAGCGTTTATAAAGCAATCTGTGAAATATCCCCAGCCATTGTCAAACCAAGACGCTTGTTGCCTCTTGCTACTCGAGCATAGATAATCGCCACTTTGCGAAAACAAAGTTCGATAGTTCCCCGCACTTTTAGTGAAAGTAGGATGCGGTCCAAAAGTACCGGGGCCATTTCTTGCGCTTTGGACATCGGAAACCCTGTTGCAAGCCTCGGCAATTGTCAGCAAAAGCCGATGCCGTTTTTGGCGCAAAACGGAATATACATCTTCCAACCACTTGGAACGTGCATCATCCATGCCGCCCAAGTGTAGTTTCGGATACTCCTTGCCGCTGCCTGTAATGTTGAAGCCATGCCCACAATAGTAAAAGAATATGACATCATTGCTATTTGACGACAAATTATTGACGACACGTTCCAAAGTGCTTTTGTTGAACTCAGAACCATAATAATACTTAGCATCAACAGCACAGCCCGAATATCTCCTGACATCAGGCACAAACTCTTGCTCAAAATAGTTCCTTGTATTGGATGCCGACAATCCGACCATTCTGTCCTGCGTGGCACAAAACACGATTATATGAATCGTCTGCGATTTTGCAACGATTGAGATTAGGAACAACAATGTAATGGTAAAAAACTGTTTCATAATCATACAATGTTAATAATCCATAGGGTCGCCGCTTATTTTGATTGAATGTTGCGGCATTTGCGACGCGCCATGTATCTTTGCAAATTTAGCCGTAAGCGAGTCTGTAAGTTCGAGTACATCTTCCCATGTTGGTGATTTGTTGGCGGTCTTGGTAGTTATTGCTTCCCGCAAGGCTATGCCAAATAAAGCACCGTAATAACTATTGCTAATGGAAGAGTACCCTTTTTGGCTTGCGGACATTGTTATGATATATCTGCCGGTAAAACCTGTGAAAAGTTTTTTAAGTCCAATGGTATTTTCTTCCAGCCCAAACGAGCCCCTTATATTGCCATCATAGACATTATTACAGCAATCTGCGATGCACAAGAGCAATTTGGTCTGTATTCTTCCGTCAATCGAGCATCTTGATTTTAGTTTTCTTAGTATTTCTGTCTGCCAATATGCCTCATTGTCCATCAAACAAAGTGATGGCCAAATGTCAGTGCCGGAATTTGCTCCATGTCCGCTGTAATAGAAAACGACAATGTCGTTCTTCCTGACATTCAGATTATTGATTTCACGGTCGATGGCGGCCTGTGTGAAATCGCTTTGCAACCTATGCGCCCGCATGTCGTTGACATATCCAAGCGAATTGGCAACCTTAGAAAAGAATTCTTTCATGTTGTCGTAGTCCTGGGTGCGGTCAACCGTGCGGTCTCCTCCCCATTCAGTGTTCTCCTGTGTGTTGACGAATATCAACGTGTGCATTGTCTGCGCATAAACCATTGTGCAGACAAGCGTGAATGCCATTAGTGTCAATATCTTTTTCATAATTGTGATGAATTATTTTGTGTTTAACAAATGCCTTATATATCTGTCTTTTGGAAATATGTCCTTAGCGATTATCAATATGTCTTTCTGCATTGCTTTGGAATCTGTCCGGACAGATTCTTTACCACAAATTACTGCACATTCGTCGCAATAAAACGCGAACATGACATCAACATACTCATCTTTGAGGTAAAACCTAAAGTCCATATCACACAAAAACGTACAGTTTTTTATAATGTCCGAATGTGGGAAAAAACTTTCATCCAACAAGATATTTCGTAGAGAATCAGAAAGTCTTGACTCGATGCTATTTCTTTCCAAAATACAAAAGCCTCTCAATGTGTCTGAGCATGTTTTGTCCATCGGGTCAAGAAGATAACAAACCACAGAATCCGATTCGGATATAATCCGTTTCATCTTGTCAGTAAGCGTTTTTTGCGAAGAGTCAACGGACGGGCACAACTTGATAGCGTCAGAATCTTGTTGTCTAAACTGTTTGATGAGTTTTGAAACATTTGCATAATTATGATCAAAATCATATTCGTATTTCAATGTGTCTTTGACGACTGTGTAAGTGGCGCAATCCAAGTCAAACACGACAGCGACGGTATCTTTCCCCTTAAAGAACAAGAATGCGTCTTGCGGTGCTGGCGGACAAAACTTTCCTTTGCCCGATTTTCTGTAATTGTCTTTGTTTCCGATTACGAAATTTATAATGCTGTCCTTTTCGGTTATGTCCAACTTTTTTGTGTAGTCAGTTTTTGCAAACCCATATATATCCCCATTTGGGCAATCTTCGGACATCGGGTCGAGGGCATAATACACCACTTTCTCCGACTTTTTGATGACGGACATGGTTTTCTTGTCAGGAACACGGTTGATGTCCTGACCATTACAGCTGCCAAGCGTGCTTAGCATACAAAACAATAGTAAAATCCTTTTCATATCTTTACGTTTCTACACGCCAAACAGTTATGAAAAGGGCGTGAAGCCGTATCATAACTTACTTCTAACTGCGGTTCTGGACGGACCTAACATGGAATAAGCACGATACGGTTCACGCCAGATAACGTGAACCTACCGCTGCAATCCTCCATGTTGTGAAATTGTCCAGATTCCAGTTAGAAGAATTTTGGCGAATATTAATAATTATATGTCGTTCTACTTACGACTTAATTGTCGTATTGTTTACAAATCAATTCAACTTGTGATTTCTCAAATACTCACTCGCCGGCTCGAAATCTTGGTCTGCGGCTTTCTTGATTAAATCTACAGCCAACTGGTGATTAAGTTGAACACCTTTGCCATGTTCATAACACAATCCTAATTGGTATTGTGCATTGGCGCAGTCTTGTTTTGCTGACTTTTTATACAATTCAACGGCTGTTGCATAATCTTTCGACACGCCTTGACCGTTTTCATAACACCAGCCAAGATTATACTGGGCATAAGCATCCCCTTTATTGGCCGCTTTTCTATACCATTCCACTGCCGTGAAATAATTTTGAGCAACACCGTCTCCATTATAATAGCAATTACCTAAAGAATTTTGTGCCGCCTCATATCCTTTATTTGCCGCCTTCCGATACCACTCCACCGCTGTATAACTGTTTTGAGGAACCCCTAAGCCCTCATTATAGCAATACCCCAGGCGGTATTGAGCGAAAACCAGTCCATCATTTGCAGGTTTTCGATATAATTCCACAGCCTTGGCATAGTTTAAAGGCACACCTTGGCCAAAATAATAACACTCTCCCAAAAAGTAGTTTGCATTGTTACTTTTGTTGATGGCTTTTTGAAACAGTTCCGCAGCTTTATAATAATTTTTTTGAACTCCATCGCCCCAATAATAACGTTGTCCTAAATTTACACAAGCCTCGGGCACGCCCTGGTTGGCGGACAGAGTAAACAATTCAACAGCCTTTTGCATGTCTTTGACAACCCCATCTCCGTTAAGATAACAAAGTCCCAAATTGTTTTGGGCGCGAGCATTTCCCTGATTTGCCGCCTTAGAATACCATTCCGTTGCTTTATTATAGTTTCGTGCAACGCCCGTTCCGTTAAAATAGCATAAGCCAACTTGGTATTGCGCTTCTGCATCTCCTTGATTTGCTTGACGCAACCAGTTATTGAACTTGTCATAATCTGACTGAGAAAATCCGACCATAAGATTCCACGTCATAATGGCAAACAATGTCAACAAAAACTTTTTCATATTGTTGTCTCCTGTCATTGAAACACCATCCTATGCCACAAGCCACAAATAAATCGGCGTGAACCGTATCTTTGGCTTATTTCTAACTGAGGTTCTGGACGGACCCAACACGGAATAAGCACGATACAGCCCACGCCATTGCGTGAACTTACCGACGCTGTTTCTCCGTGTTTTTGAAATTGTCCAGATTTCAGTCAGAAGAATCAGGCGTTAAGATTAAACTTGATTTTAACTATGTCTTGTCTTTCGACGTTGCAAATATAACGCAAAAAATTGAATATTGTTGCTATGTTGAAAAAAAAAATTTTGAATATTACGTTATAGTACAGAAATCCAGGAATAAAATCGATGTCATTCTTGCTGGCGGTTGGCGTAATGCTTCCGTTATGTTTGACAGGCTGTCGGAAACACGAAAATTTTACGCTCAGTAGTATTTTTGGACAAAAGAATTTTACGCTCAGTAGTAATTTTGAGCAAAAAAATTTTACGCTCAGTAGTACAAGCGCGTTGATTTGAGAATCTGAATGCGAAGTTTTTTTTGCACTGCAAAATAAATTGCTTAATTTTGACCACGGCATTTAGTCCACGAATGAGAAAAAAAACAAACGATATGGAAGAAAATCAACTGCAAAATCCGCAGGAAGGCAAAATGAGGAATCTGCCACGGATTCCGAGCGAGATTGTTACGATTATCGGCAATTGGTGCGTAATCATTGCGCTGATAATCAGTTATGTACCGATGCATGGCTGGTTGTTGAGCAAGTATTATTGGCCTATATGGCTCTTGGGCGTCGCGCTTTCGGGCGTGCAGGTCTTAATGACCAAAAACAAGATTTCAGGCTTCGTGGGGCTTGCTGTCGCTGTATTCACGATGATTAAGTACCTGTGAGCAAGACATTTGAGTATCTATGACGCGGCATTTTTGGAACATATACACCAACAAAAAAACTACCGAGGCACTGCACGAAATTGAGGTTTTGACGCGGCGTTTCGGGTATATTGTCGATTACAAGAAGTTTGCCGACGACTATTTCATACTCGAAATTGAAGTTGAAAAAACAAAAACCGAGGACTTCTTCCGTGAATTGTCCTCGGTTTTCAGTGTTGAGAAATATAACGACATCAGCCTTCGGATTGATGGCGACGATGCCGTGTTCCTTAATATAAAGGTGGGGTGATTGGCCTCTACAACGCCTTCAAAACCCTTGCAAGGGCGTCGAGGTCGGGCGAAAATATTATACGATTTCAGAAAAATATTTCAAAATTTTTCCTGGTGTATTGCAAATGCATTATATTTGCAATCGAAAGTATTACAATCAAAATACAATGAATATGGCAACGGCAACAATCAGAAAACCAATTTCTTTCCGTTTAAGAGAAGATCTCATCGACCTCTTGAAAGAGCGCGCGGCACTCGCCAACCGCTCGCTCAACTGCCTTGTTCAGATTGTCGCCAAGCAAGCGAAATACGGATACGTATGGAACGACATCTTGGACGGCAGAATCACTTTGTGCGTTACCAACGACATTTTGTTTGAGTATGAATAAATCCTTACAAAGTTCTACGGACCAAAAATCGCTAAAATGGTAGTAGAAATGATATTGATTCTTCCCCAAACCGAAAAATACGACATCTATTATCATTGGACGTTAGTTACCGACGACCCTGACGATGACAAGTTTGTAGATTGCTCCGTAATTTCCAGTGCAAAATATTTGGTAAGCGACGACAAGCACTTCAACGTCCTGTCACGCATATCGTTCCCAAGGATAGACGTATTAAAACTTGCTGAATTTGCAGAAGGCAAACGATAATGGTTCTATCTTTTCAATCCCCCGTCGCCATCCTCAATTCCGGCTCAATCACATCGTGGAAAATTTCCTCGCCCGAAAATCCGACGAAATACGCCAGCAACTCGCCGCCTTTGCCGACTATTGCGTAAGTGGAAGGATATAAGTACCCAAACATATCGCAATATTGTTTTTTATCAAGAATGAAATGGTGGCCGGGGCTGCTTCCTTTCACTTTTTCAAATTGTTTTGTACTGGTGCGACTTTTACTCGTAATGAACACACACTCAACGCCTTTGCTCTGATATTCCTCGAAAGTTGGCGAGATATTTGGCGGCGAATTTCTGCATATCTTGGTAATCGTCGCTGTCCATATACTCAGCATTATCGAAGCGGAAATAATTTTTTCCATTGACGGTGATTGAAGTATCGCTCAAAATATTGACATTCAGGGTGATGGATTCGCTGCCACCGGCTTCGGGACGCGCACCCTTGTTGTGCAATACGATTTTGTTTTCATCGACGGACTGATATTGCCAAAAGTCGTTGTCGAAGATTGCAAATTCCTCATAAAAACCGTATTCCCACGCGCCGTCGCGCTCGCTCAGCCAACTGCCGACGAGATTCTGCGGGATTCGGCTGCCGTAGTGGTTGCAGGCGGCAATCATCACCACCATTGCAACCAAAAATGTAAGTCTTTTCATCTTAGTAATTTTTTTACACACAGAGCGCACAGAGTTTTTTTACAGAGGACACAGAGTTACATATCCTCTGTGTCCTCTGTTTCTCTCAGTGCTCTCTGTGTTTATTGTCCTCTGTGTTTTTTATATAGTTCCACAATTTCCTCAATCGGGATGTTGAGGATGTCGATTTCGTTGAAGAAGTCGTTGAGTTGCTCGGTCATGAACATCTCACGGCGCATCTGGCGGATCCGGTCTTGTGCGCCGTCAGCGACGAAATAGCCGATGCCGCGCTTGTTGAAGATGATGTCCTTGTTTTGCAGGAAATCATACGAGCGCACCACGGTATTGGCGTTGACCTCGAGGCTCGCGCCGTATTCCCTGACGGATGGAATGCGCTCGTTTTCAGGGAATTTGCCGCAGAGTATCTCGCCGCAGATTTTGTCAACAATCTGCATGTATATCGGCCTTTCTTTGGTCTCTAAAATTAATTTTATACTTTTGTGCTGATTATCAGTAAGGGATGTAGGATGTTTTGCCATGTTTTCTTTTGTTTTCATGGACATTTTATAAATATGCAAAATTCTGCCAATTTACTGATTTTTAACTATTTAATTGTACTTTAAACAAATTCTCAATACCACAAATTTAATAAAATAATCTTTAACAATGGATAACACGATTTTATTAACAATCCTTGCATTGCTGCCGGCAATGATACTGATGGGCTTCGTCTATTATAAAGACAAAAAGAAAGAACCATTGAAAACGGTTGCAATAGTATTTCTGTTAGGCGTTTTGATGTGCTTTGTGGCGCGTTATGCAGAAACAGAATTGTTTAAAATTTTGAATAAAAAAAGTTTTGTAAGATGGTTGTCGGTCGGGGTGATAGAAGAGGGTCTTAAATTTATAGTACTCCTTACATTCGTCTTCCGACACAAGGATTTTGACGATATGTATGACGGCATTGTCTATTCTGTGGCGGTCTCTTTGGGATTTGCTGCGACAGAAAATCTCTTCTATGTCTTAAAATATTATCCGGGCGTATCCACTGCTATCAAACGTGCGTTTTTTTCAGTGCCGGGACACGCAGTTTATGCCGTTTTTATGGGATATTTTTTCGCACGTGCAAAAAAATGTCATCTGCACAGCGATAAGTTTGGCAAGCGGAAGAACTTTGTTTTGGCAATAGTACCGACAATAATTTTACACACATTCACTAATTTTTTCATAGCATTGCGTGCTGAAGGTTTGTTCATTTCACTCGAAATATTCTGCGACTTTTACGCATTTGCCTTTGTAATAGGCACATCTGACAACGACAGCCCCCTTTCTCCCAAGGGCAATGACGATACATCCCAATAAATTTGATAAATTTCATTATTTCACCGCAATCGTCTCTATTTCAATCCTTGCGCCCTTGGGCAAATCCTTGACAGCAAACGCCGACCTTGCGGGCGGATTTGTCGGGAAATATCCTGCATAGACTTCGTTCATCGCCGCAAAATCGCTGATGTCGGCGAGCAGGCATGTTGTCTTCACAACGTCCTTGTAATCGTATCCGGCGGCGTGAAGTATTGCGCCGATATTGTCCATGACGAGTTTTGTCTGCGACTTGATGTCGGCGGTCGAGAGTTCGCTGGTCTTGGGGTCGATTGGAATTTGACCACTGATGTATAGCGTGCCGCCGGCCTCAACAGCCTGGCTGTACGGGCCGATTGCTTTCGGTGCGTCGTCGGTATGGATGATGGATTTCATTTGTTGATTTGTTGATTTGTTGATTTGTTGATTTATTGATTTTTGATTTTCGATTTCTTCTCTAATCTTTCCTCGTTCCTCTTTCCTCTTTCCTCAAAAAATAAAAAGCAGACCTATAAGCCGGATTCTGTTCCTACGCTTTTGGGACGTTGGTGCCTGTCATTTATCTACTGACGCCATTGCTGACGCCCTCTAACGACCTACCCCCCGGCACGGACGGGCAGCCCGTATTTTGCCGGTATATTTGGTCTTTCAACCCGCCGATGCACACCCCGGACATCACTGCCAAGGATAGTGGGCTCTTACCCCGCTTTCTCACCCTTGCCCTTTCGGGCGGTTGTTTTCTTCTGCATTTGCCATGACCTCGCGGCCATCTTCCCGTTAAGAAGGGCGGTTGCCCTGTGTTGCCCGGACTTTCCTCTTCCGCGTTGCCACGGCAGCGACAGACCGGCCTGCTTTTCGGTTGCAAAGTTAATAAAAATATTTTTACGGCGCACATTATTAATACATGTTTTTTTGTGTACATTTTTCAAAAAAATCCCTCAAAAAATTTCCGTATTCAAAATTATTGCAGTATATTTACGCCGTAACTATTTCCTATATTTACGCTGCGTTCTTCCTATAATCAATCACAGAAATTACTTCCCAATGGTTTGTCTTCCTCATATTGCCGGATTATTTCGCCATTATTTATCGCATTTTGAACATCATAGATTGATATGTTGCGAGAATTTAGCCTTATCCTCGCATGTTCTGTAACCACGATGTTTTCCAACGTGTTAAGTTTCCTTAGTTCGTTAATATCAATCATTTCGCTGCCAAATGTTTGCCCCAAAGTTAAAGATAAAAAAAATATCTGCAAAATTTTTTAGCCTTAGACGTGCGCCGCATATCCAACCCAAAGGCCCAATAAGTTTTTCCCTTAAACCGTCTAAGTCAAACACTTAAAGACCTCGAATCCGCTTGCAGCCGTCGGAAATGAGTGTTATTTTTGTCCTCGTAAACCATAAAAAATTCGTAATTATGGACAGTTTGATAACACAAAGGGATAGCGTCAACAGCTGGATGTTCCGCTACGGCGTGAGGTTCGGAATCTACAAGAACGGCGAGTTCAAGGAACAGATTTTCCCGTTCGACGCAATCGCCCGCAAGATTTCGGGCAGGGAATGGCAACGGCTTGAGCGCGGCCTCGTCCAGCGCGTCAACGCCCTCAACCTATTCTTGAAGGACATCTACGGCGGCAAGAAGATTGTCAAGGACAACGTCGTGCCGGAAGATTTCGTATATTCGTCAAAAGGCTATCTGCCTTTCTGCGAGGGCGTTACACCGAGCAAGGAAGTCTGGTCCCACATTTCGGGCATCGACCTTGTGCACGGGAAGGACGACGAATGGTACATCTTGGAAGACAACCTCAGGATACCGTCGGGCGCGTCTTATCCGCTGATTGCGAGAGAGATAACGCGCAACATCTCGCCCGAGACCTTCGAAAACAACGCCGTCTGCGACAACCGCAACTACGCCCAACTATTGAAAAACATGATGGATTATGTCAAAAAGGACGGCATCAACGTCATTTTGACGCCCGGACGTTACAATTCGGCGTACTTTGAACATTCGTATTTTGCCGAAAAGACGGGCGCAATCCTCGCGACAGGACAGGATTTGCACGTCGAAGGCGACAGGCTCTACTACAAGACCATCGGCGGCGACAATCAACTTGTCGGCGTTGTATATCGCAGAATATCAGACGAATACCTCGACCCGATGGTGTTCAACGCCGATTCTTTGATTGGCGTTCCAAACATCATGCAGGCGTACAAGGCGGGCAACGTCGCCATCGTCAACGCGCCCGGCAATGGTGTCGCCGACGACAAGGGCATATATTATTTTGTGCCAAAGATGATAAAATACTATCTTGCCGAGGAACCAGTCTTGAAAAACGCGCCGACTTATCTGCCTTTCTATGAGGAAGATAGGAAGTTTGTGCTCGAAAACTTGCGCCGCCTCGTAATCAAGGACGTCGCAGAGGCTGGCGGCTACGGCGTAATCTTCTGCGAAAAACTTTCCGACGACAAGTTCAACGAAATCAAGAACCTCGTCATCAGCCAACCAAGGCGTTGGATTGCGCAGGAAGTGGTTGATTTCAAGGATCTTCCAATCTTTGACGGCGACCGCATCGTAGAGCGCAAGGCCGACCTTCGCGCCTACGTCATCACCGGTAAGGAAACCACGGTCTGGAAGTGCGGACTGACCCGTTTTTCGCGCAACCCCGATTCCTTCATAGTCAATTCGTCGCAAGGCGGCGGCTTCAAGGACACGTGGGTGATGGATAATTGACAGTAATATTAATAATTAGTAAAAAAATGAACAGTTTGATTTCAGCGGCGAAGGCCAACAGATTGTTTTGGCTTGCGAGGTACGTCGAGAGGGTGTTCCTGAGCCTCAACGCCGTCAAAAAATACATCGATTCCGACATCGACGGCAGCGCGGAATCATACAAGGAATTTTGCGGGTTGCTTTCCATCGCCGACAGTTACGCCGACGCAAAGGATTTCCGCAAAAAATTCCTCTACGACAAGGCGGCGGTTTCGAGCGTATATAGGATGCTGGTCAACGCCTTCGACAACGGCATCGAACTTCGCGAAGACATCACGTCAGAATCGCTGTCGTACATCCACCTTGCGATGGAAGTGATGGAAAAATGTTTCGTCAACAGCGCAAGGCTCAGCGACTTGCAGCCCGTAAGCGACTACATGCTGTCGTTTTGGGGCAGCATCGACGAGAATGTAATCACCCTTCCAAAAATGAACATTCTCAGGCTCGGACGGCGGCTGGAAACCATCGACATCAACGTCCGCCTGCGCACCGACTGGGATTCAATCAACGAGACGCTCAAGGGCGGAATCCTCACCAATGTCAACATGCTGCCGAGCGTTACCGACAAGGACAAGGCGTTGAGGCTCAAAGAGTTGGTGGAAAGTCATTCGGGCGAAAACCACGGCGAGGACTGTGCCGAGATTATCGCTTGCATCAACCAAGTTTTCACGGCAAGGCTATGAGCGAGTTGAAGTTTGAGTATAAGAGCGTTTCAAGGTTTTCGTCGGCGGTTTCGGGACACGCGTTTTTGCTGCGTCCCAAGCCGTATGGCGATGACAGTCAGCGTGTTAAAAACTTCAAAATCGAAATCCCACAGTCGAAAAGCCTCTTTTGGCAGAAGGACAGTTTTGGCAATGACATCGCCTTTTCGTCCATTGACGGTGGACACACAGAGTTTGAGGTGCGGGCTGTTGGCGCAGTGGAAGTCGTTGAAGGTAAAAAAGTTACGGCTTTCAATCCAATTTTCCGCTATCCGTCGCCGCTGTGCTTTTGCGACGACGAGATGGCGAAATTTGCAGCCTTTTATAAGGCCGACAATGCCGCACAGACCGTCCGCAACATCTGCGCCGCCGTCCACGAAAGGATAATTTACACGAGCGGAACTACTTGTGTTTCAACTGATTCCGTCCGTACGTTCAGCCAAAAGTCGGGCGTGTGCCAGGACATTGCGCACGTGTTTGTGGCGTTGCTGCGGTCGGTGGGGATTCCGGCGCGTTACGTCGCGGGGTACGTCAAAGGCCTGACAAAAAGCCACGCTTGGACAGAGGCATATTACGACGGCTTTTGGCACGGCTTCGATGCCACTGAAAACATCTCACAGTCAAAGGATTACATCAAAATCGCCCACGGACGCGACGCCGCCGACTGCCCCCTCAACCGTGGCGTATTCTGCGGCAGCGTCGTCGAGGCGGTAGAGATTGAGATTAAGGTGGAATGAAAACTATAAAACCATGATACAGACCATATTTTCGGCAGGGTTGCCTGTCGATGAGAAACTTTTGATTCAGAAAAACAGCATCCGTGGCCATGGCGGCGGCGGGCGGCTCTGCGTCGTTACCGGCACGCACGGCGACGAACTCGAAGGGCAGTACGTGTGCTACCTCTTGTCGGAATTTTTGCAAAGGAACATTGACAAGATTCACGGCACAATAGACATCTATCCCGCCCTCAACCCTCTCGGAATCGACAGCATAACGCGCGGATTCCCAGGGTTTGACCTCGACATGAACCGCATTTTTCCCGGTGCGGAAAACAAGTCGCTGTCCGACAGCGCGGCGTTCCAAATCATCGACGACATCAAGTCGGCGGATTTTGCCATCGACATACACGCGAGCAACATCTTCCTGCGCGAACTTCCACAGGCCCGCATCAATGTCAACACCGCCGACAGCCTCGTCAGATACGCCGAAATGCTCAACATCGATTTGGTGTGGGTTCATCCGGCGGCGACGGTGTTGGAATCGACGTTGGCACATTCGCTCAATTCGTTGGGTGTCAAGACGATAGTCGTAGAGATGGGCGTCGGCATGAGGATAACGCCAGAGTACGGCGTGCGGCTGTTCGACGGCATACTCAACCTGATGAAAAACGTCGGGATTTACACCGGCGAGGTTGGCGGCGCGATTTCAAAGCCGAGGATTGTGGACGGCGACGGCGTGGCATTCGTCAATGCCGAAAAATCCGGCGTTTTCCTTCCCGAAAAATCTTACGGCAACCACCTCGACGAGGGCGACGTGATTGGACGGATTGTAAGTCCGCTCACCGGCGCGACGCTTTCCGTGGCGAAGGCGTTGCAGCCGGGGCTTTTGATGACAATCCGCGCCTACCCGATAGTCTATGAAGGGTCGCTGCTGGCGAGGATAGTGAAGGACTGAAAATTGAGAATTGAAAATTGAAAATTCACAATTCACAATTCACAAATCACAAATCAACAAGTCAACAAATGAAAAAGATAAAGATATTTTCCATGAAGTCGCCCTACAGAGAGGCGTTTCATATCAGCGGATATGTTTTTGGCGGTGGCGAAAAGTCGGTGGCTATTGTTGGCGCGATGCGTGGCGACGAGGTTCAGCAACAGTTTGTTTGCAGCCAGTTGGTGAGGATTCTCGGCGGCTTGGAACGCGACGGGATGCTGGCCGACGGCAAGGAAATCCTCGTCATCCCGTCCGCAAACCATTTTTCGATGAACATCGGCAAGCGTTTTTGGCCGATGGACAACACGGACATCAACCGCATGTTTCCGGGCTACGACCAGGGCGAGACCACGCAGCGGATTGCCTCGGCGATTTTTGAGCGGATTAAGGATTATAAGTCGGGAATCCAGTTGGCGAGTTACCATTTTGCGGGCGACTTCATACTGCACGTCAGGGTCATCAAGACCGCCATCGACATTTCCGGCGGCGCGCAGATGTTCGGCCTTCCATACGTATATATCAAGCAGCCAGAGCCTTTCGACACCGTGATGCTCAATTACAACTGGCAGATTTGGGACACAGCCGCCTATTCGATTTACGCCGGGACTACTGACACCATCGACAAAAACGCCGCCAAGCAGACGTGGCAGGCGATAATCAGGTTTTTGTCGGAAAGCGGGATTGTCAGGAAGGAAGCCGCCCCGGGTTTCAAGAGCAAAATCCTCTACGACAGCGACTTCACGACGGTCTCGGCACCATGCGCCGGTATTTTTTACCAGTTGAAACATCCCGGCGGCGACGTCCGCCGCTCTGAAACCATCGCCAAAATCCTCGACCCCTACGACGGCAGCGTCCTTTCAGAAATTGCCTCGCCAAGGGACGGCATCATATTTTTCTCACATTCCAAGCCGTTGATTATGGAAAAGACGGTCGCGTTTTGGGTGATATGAGATGCTGAAAAAATAAGGGATGCGGCTCATTATAAACCGCATCCCTGTGTGTATTTATCGTTTCGTGTATTCGTCGAGGGTCATTACTTGGTCGGAGTGGTAGAGGTCGTGGCGGATGCCCCAGTCGTTGTTTGCGGTCTCGAGGAACTCGCTCCAGCACATGAACCATGCCCATTTGGGTTGTTTCTTGAGGAGGTCGATGGTCGGGAACTTGCCACATTCGCCGATGGCGATGGGTTTGCCTTTGCCGAGCTTGAGCAGGAGGTCGTAGTCGTTGCCCTTATATCCACTTGAATAGAAGTCGGACGCGAGGATGTCGATGTAGTCGTCGCCGGGGTAGAATCCGTCGTACGGCTTGACGTTGGGGCTGCCGAGTTCGTTGGCGTTGAATACCCACAGGAGGTTGTTAATGCCGTGGTATTCGGTGATGCGTTTCCAGAGCATCTGGTAGAGTTTGCGGTAGTTTTCCTCGTTATATCCCCACCAGAACCAGTCGCCGTTCATCTCATGGTACGGACGGAAGATTACGGGGATTTTCTCGTCCTGGAGCTGGCGGAGGTAGAATGCAATCACGTCCACTTGGGACTTCCACGTGTTGTTAATTCCCGTCCCATCGGTCAGGAGGTCTTTCCACTGCTTGTCGGTGAGTTTGCTTTGGATGCCGTTTTCGCCCTTCCAGATAGTCCAGTTGGCCCTGGTAGTTGGCGGTACGGCGTGCCACATGAGCGTTATGATGCAGCCGTTTTTGTGCCACTTTATGGCGTTGTCGATGACGCGCTGGCGGAAGTTGATTCCGTCGAGGGTGTTGGGTTCGCTGTACCCGAAGTCCTGTCCGAAAATCACAGGGTATTTGTCTGTGAGGTTGTGGACGCGCTCCTGGAGGATGTCGCTGTAGAGGGGGTAGTTGTGCTGGCCGGCGAGAGTCTGTTTCCCAGTCAGGTCATAGATCGTTTTCAGAAGGTCTTTAGCTTCTTGGGTCGCGTTTGGGTTGGCGGTTTTTTGAGCCATTGAGGTCATGGTCATTAACGCCACTGCCAGTGTCAGTAAGAATATCTTCATTGTTAGTAAATTGGAATAGTGAATAAATAGTGTGGATGGAAAAAAGAGCGGGAAACGGGCCTCGAACCCGCGACCTGCAGCTTGGGAAGCTGCCGCTCTACCGACTGAGCTATTCCCGCGTCATTTGTTTTGACGGTGCAAAGGTATGGTTAAAGTTTCATATTTCCAAATTTTTTGCCGCTTTTTTGCGCCGTCGGTCACAATTTTTTAAGAATGTTTTTCACGCAGGCGGGGCCGTTGTAGATGAAGCTTGTGAAAAGTTCGACGAGTGTTGCCCCGGCTTCGAGCTTTTCGCGCACGTCGTCTGCGTCCGATATGCCGCCTACGCCTATGATTGGAATCTCGCCGTTAGTCTTCTGATGGAGGTAGCGGATTACGTCGGTGCTTCGTTTTTTGACAGGCTCGCCGCTCATTCCGCCTGCGCCGAAAGCCTCGGTTTCCTCTTTTGTGTAGTCGATTCCTTCGCGTGAGATTGTCGTGTTTGTGGCTATTATGCCGTCGATGCCTGTTTCTCGCACGATTTCCACAATGTCGTCGAGTTGTTCGTTCGTGAGGTCGGGGGCGATTTTTAGGAGGATTGGCTTGCTTTTTTCAAACTTTCGGTCCTCGTCCTTGAGGGCGGTGAGCAGTTTTTTCAGCGGCTCCTTGTTCTGTAGTTCGCGGAGGTTTGGCGTGTTTGGCGAGCTGATGTTGATGGCTATGTAGTCGACGTAGTCGTGGAGCGCGTCGAGGTCTTTTATGTAGTCGCTGACAGCCTGGTCGTTGGGCGTAACTTTGTTCTTTCCGATGTTTCCGCCGACTATAATTTTACTGTACTTTTGTTTAAGTTTTTTTACTAAAGCCTCAACGCCGTTGTTATTGAATCCCATGCGGTTAATAAGACCGTGGTTTTTCTTCAGGCGGAATAGGCGAGGCTTGGGATTTCCGGGCTGGGCGACGGGGGTCACGGTTCCGACTTCCACAAACCCGAATCCGAGGAATCCAAGCATGTCGATTGCCTCGCCGTCCTTGTCGAGTCCGGCTGCAAGGCCGATAGGGTTGGGGAATTTGATGCCAAACACCTCGCGCTCGAATTTTTTGTCATTTTTCTGGTACAACGCCCTGATGAGCGGATTGAATATCCTGATGACTTGGAGTGCGTGGAGCATTCCCATCGTGAAGCCGTGTATCTTCTCAGGATTGCAAAGAAACAATATCGGCCTTATTATATGCTTGTACATTTTCTTTTTTGTCGCTTTAAAATTTTGTGCAAAGATAACTATTTTTTGCAAGTTAAAAATTTTAGCAATGATATTTTTCAATAAATTTTGCATTATGACATTTTGTCAGTTAATTTTGGTTGTATATTAGATAGTTATGATTTTGTGGTAAAGCAAAATTTTCAAAAATTAGTCAAACTGTAACAAGTTCTGTCAAAATTTCTTGATTTTGATGTCCGAAAGGTCGCTTCTACAGATTTTTCAATAACTCAAAATCTTTGAGTTTGTCGAATTGGGCTTCAGGGAAATTTTATACGTCGAATTGTAACCGCGATGTCGAAGCAAATATATTAATTGTAACGCATTGAAAATCAATGATTTATATCTAATCGAACTATATCCCTGTTATTTATGCCCAACTATGCGACTTGCAAAAACGAGGTTGGCGATTGCTGTTGTAATACATTGAATATCAGTTAGTTACAGTGATTGTTTACAGATTTAAATTATCATTTAGCAACGTATTGATGAAATCTCGATAGTATTACTTACAAAGTTTCAAGTATAATATACATTATGTAAAAGCGTATTACATACACTAAAACCGCCAGTGTGTCAAATGTCACTCTGGCGGTTTTTCGAATATTTTGGGTTATGCACCCGGTGAGTAGATTGTAAATGTCTTCGTGTTGTGGTCAAGTACTATGAGTCCATTTGACAACATGGCTTGTATCGACTGTTGTGGTACAACCGTTACAGTGGGCATTGTCTGTGTTGTCTGTTGTTGAGGTTGTGTTGTCTGTTGTTGAAGCGGCGTTGTCTGTTGTTGTGTCTGTGTTGTTTGTTGTGGTAATGGTTGTGTTGTTTGTTGTGATGCTGGTTGGGGCGGTGTAACAGTCTGAGTACGTGAAGACTGTTTCGACGGGGCAGGCTGTTTGGGCAACGTGAATGATGGGGCGGCCGGTTGGCTAACTGGCTTTGGCTCAACAGGTTCATCACTCGTCATATCATCGTCGTCGCCGTCGGGTAGGGTAGGAGATGTAACATGTTGATTATTACCATGTTCATCACTACCACTTTTAAGCATTTCGCCGACACCCAGCAGCAGCCAGTCGGAGTTGATGTTGGTGTAGTTCTGTAGAATCTTCTGAACGACAGATAGGCTGGGGTTGTTACGTCCGGACATTATATGAGAAACGCTTGAACGTTGTATCCCGAGAATGTCCGCAAATTTTTTTGGTGACACTCCAGCATAATCCATTATTTTCTGTAACCTCTCTATCATGATTTACAAAATTAAATTGTTTCGATATACAAATATACAAAAATGTTACGAACCGACCAAACAAAAATGTTACTTTTTTAAAAAAAATTGTGTTTACAAATGTAACTTTGTAAACAATGTTTACCGATGTAATTTTGTAAACATCAGATAAATTTACAATGTGAATTTTGTAAAATTAACTTTATTTACAAAACTGACCTGAAATTTCCATTGGTAGAAACTTTGACTTTTGTCCAAAAATTGCGTTAACTTCCTGATTAAAGCGTAGTTATATTTGTACACAACATCTAACTACTTTATAATCAGATGTTTATTCCTTTACAAATGGATTTTCTCAGATTTTTGTCCATATCGCGGTTTGTTTTGATTTTTTCTTTTTCTTGGCATAACCGTTTTCAGATGATTTAGTGATATTTGTATATAAGGGCATAAAATTGTAACGAAAAATGTACTTATTTGGCATCATTTTTGGCTATTTTTAGTTGAACGTGGCTCTTTTACTTAAAATCCACTTTTATAATATACTGGGTTTTAGTCGCTTAAAACCGCCTTTCTGAGCTTTATAAATTCTGTATTGCCCATTACTTAACATTGGACAGATTTTTCTTTATCCATCACTTTAACTGACTTATATAAATGTCTGATAATGAGAATGTTATAAATCTAATTATAAATTTCAGAATTTCTTAACATTGGATATTATTTCCAAATTGTCACGTTTCCGTAAAGGTGATATTTTTTTATAACTATTGTATATGCGGTGCA
Organism: uncultured Bacteroidales bacterium; assembly: GCA_905234655.1. Classification (GTDB taxonomy): domain Bacteria; phylum Bacteroidota; class Bacteroidia; order Bacteroidales; family UBA3824; genus UBA3824. The sequence goes on along the minus strand of CAJOJG010000003.1, from coordinate 59,137 downwards.
TTTCTTGGTCAAAAGAACATAGAATTTTATTGTGTTTACTTGTGTAACTTTATAAACATTCTTGGGTTGCCAGTGATTTGTGCTTCTATGTAGTTTACACTTGTGTTTACTTTTGTAATATTCTTGTAAATTCGAAATTGTGTGACATTTGTGCTTATTGTACTCTTGGCAACTTCGCTTAAAAGCTGTTTGTTGTTTCCATTTCTATCTTTTTCGGTCGTTGCGTGATGTTAACTTTTTTGTTGTCAAGGTCTGTTTGTCATCGTCAACTCTTAAGGTTGATTTTTCTAAATTTATGAGGTGTTAATGTTTACAATGTTTTCACGCGAAACATTTTTAAATCAACAAGTTGACTGTTCGGGCGTGGGAGACATGATTGCATTAATGACTGCTTTTGTCAACTTATGTTACCGTGCGTTTACATCCTCGGCTGTGGTTGTCACACGTTTGGAGTTTTGTTTTTCAGTTCATCTACGAAATTCATGACACAAAAGTTTGCAGACGAACTTACTGCGTTCCGTCTGTGTTCACTTCTGAAAAAACATGGTTGTTCCGTCTCGTTCCATCAGTGTTCTATCTCATTCCATCAGAGTTCACTTCTGAAGTGAGGTTGTTCCAAAAGGGATCGTGGCAATGCCACATCGTAACATATATGCCTATTGTAGGGCAGGGGCATTGCCCCAGCCCTACACAAAAAACGCTTTTTGGACAATACCTCCATGCAGTGTCCAGTTTATATTTGTGTATGTATCTGAAAGTCATTGATTTTGTAGATATATGGCTCTGATGTGGCTGTGTGGCATGTGTGGCGTGTGTTAGGTATTGATATAATTAAGTAGATTATACTTTGCATGATAAGTTGTTGATAATCAAGTGTTTACTTTTGTTGGCTTTTCTTGTTTTCTTTTGTTTATTGCCGAGCGGTGGTGTGTGCTTGATTTTTGAGCAATTCTCGTGGCGATATTGATTAAAGTAGAGAAGTTTGTATTTCGTTCAAAGTTAACGTGTCATGCTGTCAGAATGTACTATTTTTATGCTAAAATATTTAGTAAATTTGCTAAAATATTTAGTAATACTAAAAATCTTTGCATTGGCGTTGTTTACCGTTGGAGTTCGTGATGTTGAGTTTCGTTTAGTGTTTTGTTCAACATTTCCGTTATTTTCTTAAACAAGTTGTCTAACTTTGTGAAGCGTGTTTATTTGTATATTGTATTCCAAAATGTGTTTGATTCGATGTATTTTTTTCGATTAAGTCTTGGCTTTGTTGTTTTTCTTTTTTAAATTTGTGTCCGTAAAACTATTTTAGTCGTAATGGTAAGGTTTTTTATAGTTTTGGTCGTATTTTTGTCGGTTACTTTGGGTAGCATTGCGCAGAATTTCATGGTCTTGCGCGGCGATAGTTACCCCAAGGCTGACACTGTGCAGTATTATGTCCCGGCTGCTGCCGCTGGTGGAGCGCGTTGTCCGTTGGTGGTGCTGCTGCACGGGTATGGCGGGAGTTACAGGCAGTGGCCGTCGATAGCCGACCTTAAATATTACAGCGACGAGTTCGGTTTCATAATCGCTTGTCCTGATGGCTTTAAGGATTCGTGGTACATCGACTCGCCGTTAAAGAAGGGCGAGCGGTATGCCGCTTTTTTCCGTGAGACTATTTTTCCCGCGCTTCGAGACAGCCTTCCAGTCGACACTTCGCAGGTGTTCATTTCCGGCCTTAGCATGGGCGGACATGGCGCATTGAGGCTGTTCATGGAGAATCCGGAGTTTTTCCGCGCCGCCGGGAGCATGAGCGGTGTAATGGACTTGGCGGCGTCGTCTGTCGCAAACACGAGCCTTGCGCGGCACCTCGGGAAGAAGTCGCCCGATAATGTCAACTGGCGCGTATGCTCCAATATGTACAACATCGACCGGCTGAAGTCCGCTGGAAAGCCGATTATTGTCAACTGCGGCTCGCAGGACTTCTTAATCGATGTGAACAGGAAGTTTGCGCGGTTATGTTCACAGGAAGGCATCGACATTGTTTACATGGAGTCGCCAGGTAAACACGAGCGCAGTTACTGGGCGTTGATGCTGCCCGAGCAGTTACGTTTTTTCAAAAAATTTGTCAACAATTCATCACATTGATATTATGAAGATTATTGATGCAAAATTTGTCATGAGCAACACCGATGTTGCCAAATGCCCCGTGCCGGACAAGCCCGAGTACGCTTTTATCGGCAGGAGCAATGTCGGCAAGTCGTCGCTTATAAATATGCTGTGCGGACGGAAGGCTCTCGCCAAGACATCCGCTACTCCCGGTAAGACACAGCTCATCAACCATTTTATTATCAACAACGAGTGGTATATGGTCGACTTGCCGGGCTATGGTTTTGCAAAGCCTAACGAGAAGGTCACGAGCAAGTGGTCGAAGTTCACGGAACGTTACCTCAAGCAGCGTGAGAATTTGATGTGTACATTTGTGCTTATAGACATCAGGCACGAGCCGCAGAAGAAGGACACGGAGTTCATGGAGTTCATGGCTGTCAACGGGCTGCCGTTTGTGATGGTGTTTACAAAGGCCGACAAGTTGGGCGTCGACGCCCGTAAGCGCAATGTCGAAAATTACCTTGACGAAATGAGGAAGACATGGGAGGAACTTCCGCAGTATTTCATAACCTCCGCCGAGAAGAAATTAGGAGCGGAAGAACTCCTCGGTTTTGTCGAACAGACTAACACCTTGTTCGTAAAATAAGTCATCAATTAGAAAGATAATTGCCGTGAAACGTAGATTAAAAGTTATTGCAGTCGCATTTGGTTTGCTGTTAGGGTGTATGGGCGCGCGAGCCCAAGTATCGCCCTATATCGACAGCATCATTAACCTTGCGTATAATGCGCCCGACTCTATAGCCGCCCGCCTTAACAACGATGTCTGCTGGAAGCTCCGCAACTCGAATCCCGAGGTCGCGATACAGTTCGGCAGCAAGGCCATCGAGTGGGCTAAGAAGACAGAAGACCATGAGCAGTTAGTTAAAGGCTATAGTTATATAGGAGTGTGCCATAGGAACCTCGGCAATTATGCCGACGCCCTCGAGTATTACAGGCTTGGAATCGAGAATGCGCGGGAGTTCGATGTGAAGGATCAGGAGGCATACGGGTATGTGAACCTCGGAAACCTTTATATCTACCAGGACAATTATAAGGAGGCGGAGATTGAACTGGAAAAGGCCATGAAGATTGGCGCCCAGCTCCATGACACTGCGATAATGGCATACGCATACCTTAACCTCGGACGCACACGCCTTGCGGTGAAGGATTTTGACAAGTCGGAGGAGAATTTCTTGACAGCATTGGAGCTGAGGACTCAATGCAAGCGGCTTAACAGCCAGTGTAACGTCGTCCGTAAATACCTCGCCGACTGCCACGCCGAGGCGGGACTTACCGGTCTTGCGCGCAAGGAGTACCAGGAATGTCTTAACGACCTCGACATCGTTGGCGACTACGACCTGCTCGCCGACATTTCGCTGAAGATGGCACAGCTGAGCTTCGGCGAGAAACATTATGACCTCGCCTTGAAGTCGGCGCACAGTTCGCTCAACTATGCCAAGCGCGTCAGCAGTAAGTACGCTATAATGAATGCCTACAACATGATTGCCGACATTCTGTATGTGCAGGCACGTTATAAAGATGCCGCCGACAATTACCGTAACCAGATTCTATGCAACGACAGTATTTTCAGCGAGCAGCTGACACAAAAGATTTTTAACATCCAGTTCAGCGCGGACCAGTACAAGAAGCAGCAGGAGATAGAGAAGATGGAGATGGAAAAAAAAATCCAACAGGCATTCATCTACGCACTTTTTGGCGGAATCCTGATGGTCATACTCGTCCTCGTCATCTTCATCGTCAACAACCGCAAGGTCAAGAGGCTCAATGCCGAGCTCAAGGAGCAGAAGGACGCGCTTTCCGACCGCAATGTCTTCATCGAGAAACAGGCGCAGTTATTGTTGAAACAGCAAAGGCAGATTTCGGACAGCATCTCGTATGCCCAGAAAATCCAGACAGTCTTGATGCCGCGCAGCGACGAGGAGTTTGCCAGTGTGTTCACGGACAAGTTCGTATACTACAATCCGCGCAATGTCGTCAGCGGCGACTTCTACTGGCAGATGGACAGCGGCGGCCGTCAGGTGATAGTAGTCGCCGACTGTACCGGCCACGGTGTCCCGGGCGCGTTCATGAGCATGTTGGGTATATGCGCGCTGCATGAGATTGTGGCGCATGGGGCTAAGGACGCCGGAACGATACTTAACCAGCTCCGCGACCTCATAAAGACGCTCCTTCGTCAGACTGAAATCGGCGACTCTAACCCAAAGGACGGCATGGACATCGCCCTGATGGTCGTCGACCGCGACTGCAAGAGCCTCGAGTATGCGGGCGGCAATATTCCGCTTATCTATATCCGTGACGGCGAGCTACTACAGCTTATGCCGAGCCGCAACCCGATTGGCGTATACCGCCATGAGACTCCGTTTGTCGGACAAAAACTCGACCTTAAGCCTGGCGACCATATCTACTTGTCCTCCGATGGATACGCATCTCAGTTCGGCGGCGTGGACAAGCAGAAGATAAAGATGAGCGGCTATAAGAGCATCCTTATGAAAATCCACGAGCTGCCGATGCCGGAGCAGGCGGAACGCCTTGAGCACGAGTTCAACACGTGGAAGGGCGCCAATAACCAGATTGACGACATTTGCGTTGCGGGATTCCTCGTGTGAGGTTTTAAGCGGCATATTTTAAAATCACTGACAATGGAAAAGATACTCATTTTGACAGATTATACTCCCACCTGCTATGACAGCGTTACATACGGGCTGGACTTTTGCCGCTATTATGGTTTTGGCGCGGAGATACTTCATATTGAGGAAGAAGACGAGGATATTAACGTGCATGAGCGTATGCGTGTCATGGAGCTTGCGTCCTTGTATCGTGGGAAGATGCAGGGGCGCGTCGATGTCGTCACGCGCGGCGGCGATTTTTCGTCGGTGATTAGCGAGATGTCGGATAGTGGCGGGTATACCCTCATTGTCATGGGCACACATGGCAGGAGCGGCTTCCAGTCTTTGACGGGCAGTGCTGCGGCGCGCGTCATCACCTCTCAGGACTTGCCGGTCATTGTCGTGCAGTCCAAGCGGTTCTCGCCTGTGAGGGTCGCATTATTGCCTGTGGCGGACAGCGTCGGCCAATATTCTGGCGAGATAGAGAAGATGGCGGCGATAACCCGGATGATGGGCGCAGATGTCAGGCTCGTATGCCGCCGTGGCGAGGAGTACCACGCCGGGGAGATTTCCGACTTGTTCGGCAGGGTTTTGCCAGTAGATTTGAGCGTCGATTATTGTAAGGATCGAACATTCTCGCTCCAGGCCATTGAACACGGCGAAAAAATCGGGGCGGACATGTTCCTCGGATTTTCCCACGAGATTTCGCGCCCGACCTTCGCCCCGACGCTTGAGCAGTTGATGTTCAACCTTGCGCTTATTCCTGTGATGTGCTGTTGAAGAACAGTTTTTTGGCGGCGGCGAGTTTGTCTATCGAGCCTAAGTCCGCCCATTTCCCGGCGTGAAGGTAGCCATGGATTTTTTCGGTTTTCGCGAGCCGCAGGTACAGGTCTGTCAGTGAAAACTTTCCCCTTTCCGTGATTTTGTTAAAAATGCCACAGTCAACAATCGATATGCCGCTGAATGCCAACGGGTGTGACGTGGCCTCGTCGTAGGGGCGCGAGGTCTTTGACTCGCCGGTCGTCAGGTTCCGCCATGCGCAAAGTTGCATTGTGTCGTCGAAAATCAGGTTCCGTGTGCTTTTACGTTCCATGACGGCGAGCGTCGCCAACGAGCCGGAGTTGACATGGCGGTCGTACATCTTTATGATGTCGATGTCACAAAATATGTCGACATTATATAATATAAGGTGTGGCTCGTTCTTCAACAGCGTCCTCGCTTTCCAAATTCCGCCGCCAGTGTCGAGCAGCATTTCGCTTTCGTCCGATATGCCAACCTCCACTCCAAAATCATGGCTCGCGATGTATTCTTTCATCATCTGCGGAAAATGGTGGACATTGACAATCAGGCGGCTGCATCCGGCATTGACCAACTTTGCGGCAACATTTTCCAACATTGTCCTGCCATTGAACTCCACTAAAGCCTTTGGCCTGTCGTCTGTCAGCGGCGCAAGCCGTGTCCCCAGCCCCGCCGCAAATATCATTGCAATCATTTGTTGATTTTCGATTTGTTGATTTTCGATTCCTCTCTCCTCTTTCCTCTCTCCTCTATAAATTCCCCAATAGCCCCGGTCGAAGGAGTTTTGTGCGTTCGATGGACTGTTCCAACTGCCACTTGTCGATGGCGGCCTCGTTGCCGGAGAGCAGGATTTCTGGAACCTTCCACCCCTTGTAGTCGGCGGGGCGGGTGTAGATGGGCGGGGCGAGGAGGTTGTCCTGGAAAGAGTCGGACAGGGCGGAAGCGTCGTCGGACATTGCGCCCGGGACGAGCCTCACGACAGCGTCTGTGATGACCGCAGCGGCAAGCTCGCCGCCGGTAAGCACGTAGTCGCCGATGGAAATCTCCTTTGTTATGAGATGCTCGCGGACACGGTGGTCGATGCCCTTATAGTGGCCGCAGAGGATTATGATGTTTTGGAGGGTCGAGAGCGTGTTGGCGGTCTTTTGAGTGAGAGGCTCGCCGTCCGGCGAAGTGTAGATGACCTCGTCATAGTCGCGCTGGGACTTCAGGAATGTGATCGCCTTGTCTATCGGCTCTATCATCATCACCATCCCGGCGTCGCCACCATACTGGTAGTCGTCCACAGTCCGACGCTTGTCGGTGGTGAAGTCGCGGAGGTTGACGATATTGATGTCCACAATGCCTTTTTCGCGGGCGCGTTTGACGATGGAATGGTTAAGCGGGCTTTCCAAAAGCTCCGGCAGCACGGTTATGATGTCTATTCTCATGGTTTTCGTGTGTGATTTTATGGCGCAAAGATAATAAAATAGCGGCAGTGTTTGAAAAAGGTTGCAAAAAAAAAGATATTTTATGTTAAAAATTAGTGATTTTTTTTTGCTATTATGTAAATAATGTTTAATTTTGGGGATAAAAGATGAAAAACACATTCTGCTATGTCCATGAAGATGAAAAATATAAGTTTACTCGTTTCCGCGCTGGGGGTTTCGCTATGTGTGAGCGCCCACGGCTCGGACTTTGGGGGGACTGCACGGGGGTTTTATGACGTCGGTGTCCAAAGGTTCCGGGATGGAGACTATACAAAAGCGTCCTTCGATTTCGAGTGCGCGTCATTCTATAAGAACGACGGCACGGTGTCCATCGACAGCATACAATATATGAAGAAACTCTCGCTGTTCTGCAAGTCGCACAAGGACAGCGGCGACGTTTTCTACGACGAGCGCAAGTACAAGCTGGCGTTCGAGCAGTTCTCCATCGTTTCTCAAAACAACCAGTACGACCACCAGTGCCGCAGGATGATGAGCGTGTGCCTCGACAAGAGCCGCCGCGCATTCGAGAACATGGTCATGATCGAGACAGGACATTATTCGATGGGACGTAACGACGGCCCTGCCAACGAGCAGCCATGCCGCGTCGTGTTCCTCGACTCCTATTATATCGACAAGACCGAAGTCACAAACGCCGAGTTCGTGGTGTTCCTTAACGTGTTCGGCGAGGAGTCAAAGGACGGTAAAAAATTCATCTTCACGGACCGGAACAACTGCCACATCGACTACGACGCTGAGACCGGGTGGTACAGCGTCGAGGAAGGCTTCGAGGAGTACCCGGCATTGGGCGTGACATGGTACGGCGCGTCCAAATATGCGTCGTGGGTTAAGAAGTCGCTGCCGACAGAGGCGCAGTGGGAGATTGCGTTCGGCGACGCGGACAAGCATTATGACGACGCCGAAGAATCATACTATCATGGAGTCCGCGAAGGCAATCCGAACGAGTACGGCATATACGGCATGGCAGACAACGGGCGCGAGTGGGTGGAAGACTCATACAGCGAGACTGCGTATTCATGTTCCGACGACCTTCACAACCCCATACAGCACGAGGAGTTCGAGTACAAGTCCATACGCGGCGGCAGGACGATGGACGACGACTTCAATCCAAAGACATTCAGGGACTTCGAGCCGGCTGACAACAACACATGCGGCAATATCGGCTTCAGGTGTGTAAAAAACATAACACACAACAGGTAGACTTAATACGGAATTTACGTAAAGTTAATGCTTTTTTTGCCAAAAAGCCCGATTTTATTGCTTATTTTGTAAGTCGTAAAGATATTCGCATTTTATTAACCTCAAAACACTTACGGACATGGCAAAGACAGAATTTAAAGACGGGATGAAGGGCGAAATCGAAAGACTTAAGACAATCGAAATCGACGACAACTACAGGGAGGAACTATTCGCAAGGTTTTGTAGCCAGCTGAACGAAAACTTCCAGGGCGCAGAAATCAACATGCAACTTCGCAAGGCGTTCGACTATGCCTTCAACGCACATAAGGACTACCGGCGAAAGTCCGGCGAGCCATTCATCGAGCACCCGGTGGCCGTGGCGGTGATTGTGGCTAATGAAATCGGACTTGGCGTCCAGACTGTCATCGCGGCATTACTGCACGATGTCGTCGAGGACACTGAACACACTAACGACGACATCAAGAATATGTTCGGACAGGCTGTGGCGGAGACTGTGGAAGGCGTGACAAAAATCACCGAAAAGTACGACGCGAAGGCCAACACGCAGGCAGAGACATTCAAGAAGATGCTGTTGTCCATCAGCACACCGAGGGTCTTGTTTGTGAAACTCGCCGACCGGCTTCACAACATGAGGACAATGGACGGCATGCCGGACGGCACTCGGCAAATCAAGTCAAACGAGAATCTCTACGTATACGTAAAGCTTGCCGAAGATCTCGGACTTTACGACGTATACCAGGAACTCCAGGACACTTCTTTCAAATTCGTCCAGCCAAACCACTACAAATCTGTCTCCAACATCGTTGAATCCAAATTGGACGAAAGGAACAAAATCCTTGCCGACTTCAAGTTGGTCCTCATGCGAATACTCATCCGGCTGGAAGTGACATGTAAGGTAGACACAATCCACAAATCACTCTTCCAGATATGGAAACACCTGAACACTGGCAAGATGCTCGAGGACTATAGCCCGGACGCTGTGCGCATAGTGTTCGAGTATCCCGAAGACGCGCCGGCTAATTGGATCTCACGAATGCACTATGACATCTATGGCGAGATACTCAGCGAATACCGGGAGCGTGAAGGCTCGAAACGGGACTATGTCCACAACCCGAAACCAAACGGTTTCTCGGCCTTGGTATTCCAAGTCAACCACAAAGGCTATTGGTTCGAAGTGCAGATAATGTCCTACGACAACGAGATGGTCGCCCACAGGGGATATTCGACTTTAAGGCCACACAGGGAGGGGCTTGAAGCATTGAAACTAAAATTAGGCGAAATCGACGGCAGCGCGAATGCAGAGGAACTTGTAGCGAGAGCGATGGACAATTCACAGACACAGTCAATTTATATATTCACTCCCAAGGGCGATATAAAGGTACTTCCGATAGGCGCCACAGTCCTCGACTTCGCCTACAGCCTTGGTCCGGAGTATGGTAATCACTGTGTCGGCGCATACGTCAATTCAAGGTTCGCCCCGTTGAACTACAAGCTCCAGTCGACCGACAGGGTGACAGTAATGACATCGCCAAGCGCGCGCCCTCAGCCATCTTGGTTGGATTTTGTAAAGAGCTACAAGGCTAAGGAAGACATTAACAAATACTTCAAGCGGGACAACACTAACGGAATCGGCGACATAGAAGTCGGACGCATAATGTTCACCCACCTCATGCACGAACTTCATATCAACGGCAATGTCGTCCTTCTCACCTATCTCATCAAACACTACAAAGTATCTGGCGGCGACGAGTTTTACAAGAAGTTGTCGACCCGCGAAATCTCCATCGAAGACCTCTCGTCAAACGCAAAGCGGATTTATCTTGTTCTAAAAGATGCACGGCGCGACCCGGGCAAGGCGAGCGAAGACCGCCACAATGCCCCAATCGCAGGCTACCGAATCGACTACAAAACCCCATTCTTCATTAACCGCAAGATTATGTGTGTATATCCGGCGTGTTGCCAGCCGATATGCGGCGACAATGCCTTCGCCTTCCTTGACGACGACAATCTGCTGTATGTACACCGCCGCGAGTGCGAGACCGCGCAGCAGCACGTCGCCCTCCACGGCAAGCAGACCACACGTGTCGACTGGGGCGACGACCTCGAGCCGATGATCGCCGGAATCAAAGTCCAGGGCACTGACCGTCAGGGACTTATCAGAGACCTTACAATCCTCTTGGACAGCTGGCGCATTAACATCAAGTCGCTTAACATCTCCGAGTACGACCATATTTTCACAGGATTTGTCAAGTTTTATGTCAAGAATGTCACACAACTTGACAAAATCATGTCCCAGGTCGCGCAGATTTCGAATGTGGTCAACGTCAGCAGGATTAATCCCAACAAGGTGAACGAATTGCCTACTGATGTGTAACGGCATCGAGGATTCCCACGCAGGCATCCTCGATAAGCCTTACCGCCAGCTCAAAATCCCTCATCGTGCCGCAATACGGATCCGGCACTTCGTCGTAGTCTTTCGTATTGACGAAATATTCGGCGATGTTCCTGACTTTCCTTCGGTCGGCCATCGAGTGTGGCGTGTCGCGCAGTATGCGGTCGTTGATATAGGCACTCATTCCGATTATCAAGTCGAATTTTGTGAAATCCTCGGACACAATCGGTCGCGAGCGGTGCGTCAACTTGTATCCGTGACGCTCCGCAGTGGTCATCATCCGAGGGTCGGGCAGTTCGCCCTTGTGGTAGCCGATAAGCCCCGCCGAGTCGATTTCCCAGTCGAGGTTCCTGTCGGCGCACATTTTCTTCATCACGCCTTCCGCCAACGGGCTCCGGCAGATGTTTCCTAAGCAAACAAAGAGAATTTTCATAATTTTTTTCAATTTATAATTCAATGCATAATTCATAATGCATAATGCATAATTCATAATGAATTATGCATTAATTCTATCGCCGCCTCGTTTTTGCTGCCGTTCATTGTCACCTTGAGCGGGTTGGTGAACCTCACGTGGCGGAAGTACTTGGTGCTTTGGACGAGGGTCTGCGCTTCGAGGATTTCGCGGCGGAGGTAACTGTTGCGGTTTTCCTTCTTGACGGCGAAGTAGCCCACGTTCATGCTCGTGATGTTGTGGAAGAAGTGGGAGCCGTTGGAGAAGTCCAATGGGTAGCCGTCGAGGCTTGTCTCTATGATGACGGCGGCATTGTTGATTTCCGACCACTGGACTGGTACGCCGAGGAATCTGTCGCTCGTGCCCCAACGGCCGGGACCGATGAGGATGTATTTGCGGTTTTCGGAGCCGAGCACCGAGTTGAGGTAACTTATTTCGCGTTTCATCTCTACGGTTTCGAGTTTGTCAAACTTCTGCTCGTCGATGTAGATGACGTCCGTGATGGAGTCTATGACACCATTGCCAAGGCTTTGGTCTGTATATAATAAGGTGTCGGGCGATGCGGAGGTATGCGTCAGGTCGATGTCCGTGGTATTAAACGAGCCTACCATCGGCTTTATCTGCAATAGGTAGAATGTCGGCTTTCCGTTTTTCGCCTTGTTGAGGTTGACGGCATATTCAATTTCCACAGGCGAGCCGAATGCGTCCTTGACTTCGGCGAGGATTTTGCTGATTGCCTCGGCGAGCGGGAAGTAGTTGTATTGGAGTACGTCGGCAAAGTTGACGATTCTTGGGCCGTAGTCGTCGAGACCGGGCGAGAAGGTGTCGTTGTCGGGATTATAGACCGAGGCGAGGTGCTTCAAGGAGCCGTGCTTTTCAGCGTCGTAGATGTTGAGGAGCTTTAAGGCTGCGAGTTCGCCATGCTGGAGCAGGTCGATGTCCTTAAGCGACAGGTCGAGCGCGTAGAACTTGGTCTGTGTGGAGTTCAAGAGGTCGTCCTTGGTGTACATTGATATTTCCGGGTACATCGGCGAGAATCTGTATGACGGCCACCCGTTAACGACGTAGCATCCAAGTCCAAGTCCTGCGACGGCGTATCCTTCCTCGGGCTTCATGTTTGCGACGGGGTAGAAGTTGTACGACTGAGCGACACCGCTGATGTGCGGGTAGAAATAGTTTCCAAAGCGGCTGCCGACAACTTCCTGGATGACAATCGCCATTTTTTCCTCGGCGATGTTGTGGTGCACGGTGTCATAGTAACGCCGTGCGGTGTCGGAGTACATCGAGGCGTAGATGAGCTTGATGGCGTGGCAGACAAGTTCGAGCGTCGCCGCCTTGTTGTCCTTCTCGTTGGGTATTATGAACGTGCTGAACACACCTGCAAACGGCTGGCTCACAGAATCTTCCGATGTGCTTGACGAGCGGATTGCGAGCGGGTTGTCGGTCTGGCTCAGGATTATGGAGATGCGTTCGCGCAGTTGTCCGCTGAGATGTCCGTCCCAGAACAGGAGTTTGAGTTCGTCGTATGGCGTTACGTTGTCTATTATCTTGTCAAAAAGTCCGTTGGTCGAGATGAATCGTGAAAATTCTTCCGTGCCGACTACCATTGTCACTGGAGCCCAAATGTTTATGCGGTCGGTCAGTGGCGAGTCGGCAAGATTGTAGATGACGGTGTCGGTGAAGGCGATGCCGCGTCCCTTTCCGCCGAGGGAGCCGGGCGCAAGTGTGACGATGTTGCGCTCGTCGATGCTCGACGTCTCGTCGAAGGAGAGGATTTTGCCGCGTTTTTTTACTTTGCGGTATTTGACCATGAGGTCGAGCATTACTTGGCGGAGGTCTTCGGCTTCCTGCTCGTCTTCCATGTGGAGGTTCTTGAACTCTTGGGCGAGCTGGATTTCGCCGCGTCCCATGAGCCATATCGAGAACTGGTTTTTCCTGCCGTGGCGGTAGAGCGAGTCGGTAGGGACTTCCTTCAATAGGTTCTCAAACTCCCTGAGCGAGTGAGCCCTGCCGATTATCTTGTCGTCAGCGGTCTTGAAAATAAACTCGCCGTAGCCCATGTAGCGTTTGAGGTAATGGCGGATTTCGTTGAGTAGGCGAGGGCTGTTTTTGTTGACGAAATAGAGCTTCGGGTCTTTGTAGAGGTCGGGCGCGAGGTTCATGGGCTGTTCGGTGCTCTGGAAGATGACCGGCACGGTGTATTGAAGGCTGCGCATGTGGCGGAGGAACTTGAATCCCGCCTGGTGGTCGATTTCGCCGCCCCACTCGAACTCGATGTCGCTGATGACGCACATGAGGTTGTCGCGGTATTTGTTGAAGATTGTGATGGCTTCCTCGTAGTTCTTCGCGTGGAGGATTTTGGGACGGGAGCGCATCTTGACGATTTTGTCGATTTCGTTTTTCTCCACTTCGGGGATTAGTTGCGCGACTTGGCCGAAGACTGTGGTGTATAATATTTCCAAATACCGTGAGTAGTAGACCGGCGAGTCCTCGATGAGCAATATGACTTTCACAAGTCCAACCTGTGTGTCGTTCTCGACGTTGATGCTGTCCTCCAACGCTTTGACGATTGTGAAGAAGATGTTTGAGTCGCCATTCCATGTGTAGAGTTTGCTAATGGAAGTCGAAGTCGTCACAATCTCCTCGTACTTCAGAATTTCGTTTTTCTTGTTGACGAGCAGGTACACCGGCACCGACGGGCTTATCTCTCTGAGTTTTTCGCTCAGTGACACTGCCTTGGACGGGTCGGTAGGCATGATGATGACGAGGTCGATGTTAGAGTTTTCCATTGTGGTTATTGCGTCCTCGGCACAGCTGACGCCGGTGATTCTCGGCATGACGTACAGGCTGAACTGCATCACGTCGCCCATGAACCGTCCGAAGAATGAGTCCTCGTTCTCCAGGCAGAATGCGTCGTACAACGTCGCCACGAAGAGTACGTGCTTCACCTTGAATTTCATCATGTCCAAGTAGATGTACTTGTCGAGCATCTGTTGGTTAAAGTAGTTCTGGAGCGGCTGGTGGTTTTCGGTAAGTTTGCGGCGGAGCAGGTCTTCCTTTTTCTCAAGGTTTGCCATCGCCGCCGACCTGAACAGCATGTCGCGTCCGATAGTGTCGTTTATGAATCCGGCGGTAAGCCTGCCGATGTTTGTGAGCAGGTCGCATTCTTCTTTGAGGAACGGGCCGTTGTCCTCGGTCGGGAGCTCTTTTGTGTAGAAGGCTTCTATCGTGCCCTTGTTGCTGTCGATGCAGACGAATTGTTCGCGGATACTTCTGTGGGTGAAGATGAAGTTTTTGGAGATGTATTCCTTTCCGTCGTATCTTATCCGCGCACATGCGTGTCGTGGGTATTGCATGGCCTCTGGCAAGATGTTGCATATATCTCCGAGCGTTCGTTCGATGTCGCGCCCCTCCTTTATAATGGCGGTGGTGCGGTTGATGGTCATGAGTTCCCTCATCCGTTTGTCGTTGAACTTCTTGAGGGTTTTCATCGCCTCGACGTATGACGCGCTGGTTATCATCACTGTCAGGTAGTCGATGAGGTGGTGTTCTTCAGGCAGGAACGGGTCGGCGTCTTCGCTTATTGGCGCGCCGTTGCGGTAGTAGACTTCGATTGTGCCGTGGATTTCGTTGGCGGCTTCAAAACTTTTTACCATTCCGTGTCCGCACTGCTCAAAGTCTTTAGTCTTGAAAGTCTTCTTGCCGTACTTAATGCACGCCATCGCGTACTTCGGGAATTGCATCGCCGACGAGATTGAGTCGCAGATATGGTGAATCGCGCTCATAAGGTCATACGAGTTGTGTCCGAGCAGCACGGACGCTTGCCTGACGCTCTCCATCTCTTTGAGCCTTTCTATGTAGTCGCCCGATAGCGCGCGGTATTTGGCGTTAAGAACCTGCTGGTGGATAATCTTTGCGACGAATTGCGACACCTCGTCGAAGGATTTTGGCAACTGGCCTTCGTGGATATTGTCGGTGATTTGGTTTTTGTTGATGCTTATGGTCACCGACTGCCCCTTGTCGCTGAAATATTTTGCGTCGCACTCGGGTGGGGTGGAGGAGCCCTGCCCGTCAGCCATCGTCTGGAGGAGGCTTGCGATTTGTACATTGACTTGGAATCCGAATTGGGCGAGCCTTGTGTCCAAGAGGTTTTCCCAATATTGGATAATGGAAGCATTTTTCGGAAGTCCTTGCTGTTCCCACTGTCCGCCTTCCGAAACTGCGTCGATATATTGCGCTATGAATTGTTGGATTTTTTTCATGGTAAACGTTTTTGATTTTGCGACGTAAATATAATGAAAAAAAGTCAATATCAGCATAAGGGAAACGCTAAAAAAGTTTTCTATCTTCTATTTATCATAATCGATACTATTTCAATAATATTCGAAAAAAATCCGTCTTCTATTTATCATAATCATTATTAACCGCAGATAATCTTTTCCAGTCGGCAGCGGGGGAGGGGGTGAAAATTTCGTAAAAATTTGGCTCGCTTTTCTTGGACTATAACAAAACTTTCTTTAACTTTGTCAACATTGAGAAACGCCGACATGCAGAGACTATGGTACATATTGATAATCTTGGTAATCTTGATTACAATGCCTTCAGTGTCGTTCGCGCAGGACGATGATGGGGACTATGCCGCTGTCGTCCGTTCTTTTTTCGACAAAAGTGAAAGCGATACTTTCCGGCTTGGGAAAATGCGGAGTATTGCCGACACGTGCGCCTCGGTCGAAAGGCTGAAGGAATATTCAAAAGTGTTCCTTGAGTTGAGCGAGCGCGACCGGCAGATGCGCAACATGGCACACGCATACTTGTTTGTCGGGTATGCCACTGCCCGCTCGGGCGACTTGAACAAAGGCCTGGAGTACTGCTTTACCGGGCTAAGGTACGCCGACTCATTGGACATAACCGATGCCAAGGTGTTGCTCCAATTGAACATAAGCACGTTCCTCGACGGCATAAACGACTTCGAAGGCTCGTTTGACTATCTACAGAAAGCGGAGAAGACCGCCGAAGAAGCCCACGATTATTCAACTCTCGTGGACATATACTACAACCTTGCGATTTCGTAT
This sequence comes from uncultured Bacteroidales bacterium, assembly GCA_905234655.1. Classification (GTDB taxonomy): domain Bacteria; phylum Bacteroidota; class Bacteroidia; order Bacteroidales; family UBA3824; genus UBA3824. The sequence continues at coordinate 42,989 of CAJOJG010000003.1, read as the reverse complement.
ATCCAGGAAGAACTTTTCGAGACATCAATCGAATGTTTTGAAAAAGACATAGACGCGGCATTGCGCGCCGGAAAGGCCAACACTACCGACCAGGAACTTTGTATCCAGTCGCTCCTCGTCCGTAACGCATTTAAGCTCCACGACACACTGTCCATAATCAATCTCATAGATTCCGTCAATGGACTGATGTGGCGGTTGAAGGATGTTGACGAGGCTGGCGGCGTCGTCAACTTTTGCAACACGATGCTGATGTGCAACCTTGACGCAATCGACTTCAACCCTGTGAAAAAGGAAGAATACCTCGGATATTGCAGGCAGTACCTTGACAATATGAAAATCGCGATAGACACCGGCGACATAAAGCCGGTGGAGGAGACGATGTACAAACCCTGCAAAGCCATGTACCTGACCGCGCGGGGCGACCTCCGACAGGCGCGCAAAATGCTTGCCGCCGGCACTGAAACGTCCGGCAGCCCGGACTATGCCCAGGCGTTGTTCTATTATTATAAGACAGTGGGCGACTATAAGAACGCCGACCATTTTTTCTGGAAGTTGTACCGCACTTCGTACAAAGTCCATTCGCTTGAGACCGCCATCCACTACGAAAAATCCGCCGTGCGCGACGCATACGAAAAGCGCATGGACGAGTTGAAGTCCGACGCAGAAAGGCGCGACCATGAGTTTGCGGAGAGTAACGAGTTCTCGCGCATCTGGAGAAACGGCGTGTTGATAGTCTTGGGCATAGTCATCTCGATTATCATTGTCGTGTTCATAAACCTCAAGGAGCGCAGCACCATCAACCAGAAGCTCCGGCAGTCGAACGACGAGTTGCTCATGGCTAATGAGGAGCTTAATGTACAGCGCGAGGAAATCCTCAGCCAGACCGACGAAATCCAGCAGCAGAGCCATGTCATTGCCGCACAGCGCGACGACCTCAGCACTACAAACGCCCACCTTTTGACATCCATCAACATCGCGCGCGACATACAGAGGGCGATTGTGATGAGCCCCGAAAAGCTTTCAGAGACAGTCGGCGAGAGCTTTGTATATTGGAAACCGCTCAACATCGTCTCCGGCGACTTCTATTGGGCGGCGCGGATAGGCGAGAAGGCGTACACCGTCGTCGCCGACTGTACCGGCCACGGTGTCCCCGGCGCGCTCCTGAGCATGTACGGAATCTCAATGCTCAACGACATCGTTTGGAGGAACCCACACGCCACCGCCGCTCAAATCCTTGAGACGCTGAAGTCGACGTTCAACAAATCTTTTGTGATTGAGGACAAGAACTTCCTTGACGGAATAGACATGGCGTTCATCATCATCGACCGCCAGAACATGAGAGTCAACTATTCAGGCGCAAAACGTCCGCTCTTGGCAATCGACGGCGGCACTATCCGCGAGTTCAAGCCCGACAAAATCAGCATCGGCAATAACATAATGCGGAAGAACGACACTTTCACCGACCACACCTTCCCGGTCAGGAAAGGGGAGATGTTGTACGCATTTTCAGACGGAATCGCAGACCAGTTTGGCTCCGACGACTGCATGACAAAATTCGGGGTCAAGCAGTTGCACACCATACTCGCCGAGGCGTCGTTCCTGGATTTGCCGACCCAAAGGAGCATCGTCGAGTCTGTCGTGGAAAACTGGTGCACGGGCGCATACCTTGCCGGGCTTGCGGACGCTGAAGTCCCACAGCTCGACGACCAGCTGCTTGTCGGCATCAGGATTTGACGAGCCGTGTCTTGAAAAAATGCCAGGTGACGGCCGCGCACACAACGCCCGATACAATGTCCGAAACCGGCTGCACTGTCTGCACCGCCAACAGCCCTATGAAATGTGGCATTACTATTATATAAGGTATGTAGACAACGCCCTGCCTCATCAGTGACGTTATGGATGCCAAGACCTTCTGACCTGTCACCTGCAAGAGCATGTTAGCCAGCACCACAAGCGTCTGGAACGGCATAGAAAAGCTGAACAGCCTGAGAGTCAGCGCACCAATCGCCACGACATCCTCGCTCTCCACATTGAACAGATGCATTATCCTCGCGGGCATCGCGCCACAGATAATGCCGTTAATAAGGAAAAGCGTCGACATGACCGCCAGCGAGAAGAAGTACGACTTCTTGACCCTTGCATAGTCGCCCGCGCCGTATGCAAACCCGACGACCGGCTGAAAACCTTGACCAAAACCTATCACCGCCGAACCCGCCAGGAAGCTTATCTTGCCCACGATGGACATCGCGGCGACCGCAGCATCGCCATAGAACGCACCGGCGCGGTTAAGCAAGACAGTCGCCAACGCGCTGCAACCCTGCCTGATGAGCGACGGAAATCCTGTGGAAAGTATGAGAAGGTAAACGCCCGGGATTTTGGAAATGAACTTGAGGTTAAGTCGTATGAGGCTGCCTTCGCGGCGGAGGGCAATGAACATCGTCACAAAACTTATCGCCTGGCTGAGCAGCGTTGACAACGCCGCGCCCGAAATTCCGAGGTCGAGCGTGAAAATGAAAAACGGGTCGAGTCCGAGATTGAGCACCGAGCCGGACACTATCCCAATCATCGCAAACAGCGCGCGCCCCTGCGACCTCAACAAGTTGTTGAAGACATACATTGCGCAGGACAGCGGCGCGCCCCAAAATATAATCCTCGAATATTCCTGGGCGTATGGCAGGATAGTCTCGGTCGCGCCCATGAAACTGATAATGTGGCGGTTAAAGATATTGCCGGCCGCCATAGCCACTATGCCGAACATCACCGACAAGACTACGGCGGACATCGCCACGATATTGGCCTTGAAGATAGACTTCTTGCCCAAGAACCTCGAGATATTACTCGCCGCGCCCATGCCAATCCAAAATCCGAGGGCTTGGATAATCGCCACGAGCGGGAAGTTGACGCCGATGGCGGCAGTGGCGGCGTCGCCAAGGTGGGACACGAACCATGTGTCGGCGGTGTTATAGAGAGCCGAAGTCATCATGCTGAGCATAGTCGGCACTGCAAGCGACGGGATAAGCCGCGTGACCGGCGTCTCGGTCATACGTTCATACTGCGAAGTGGGTTTCATGGTGCAAAAATACACAAAAAAACGATTGCTTATTTATCCAAAAATTAATATAGATGTTAAAAAAAAATTACTAAATTTGCATCGTAATAGTTAACTCAATAAATTCAATCAAATTCATCTAAATTATGAAAAAGATTCTAATGACATTGGCCCTCCTCGTAGTGGCCGCCACGACATCCTTCGCGCAGATTGGCGTGAGGATTGGCATGGACTTCGCGTCGATGACCAAGGACTATGATGCCTACAATTCAGCAGTTGGACTTCATCTCGGTGTTGTTTACAACATTGACCTTGCCGACGCGCTTAGCATTCAGCCGGGAGCGTTCTTTGTCCAGAGGAATTTCAAGTACGAAGATGTTGACGAAACACTTAAAACATTTGATGCGAAGGTACATTCAAATTGGATTGAAGTTCCGATTGTCCTTAAGTACAATGTTGACATCACAAGCGACATCTCTTTGGATCCGCATGTTGGACCGTACTTTGGCTTCGGTTTTGCTGGTAAGGACAAAGAAACCAAAGAGAAGTTTTTCAGCAAGAAGGGTATGGATATGCCTAATTTTGACATGGGCATTCAGTTTGGCGTAGGTGCAACGTTTTATGAGACAGCATACGTAGGATTCGATTATGAAATCGGTTTCCGCAATATTGCTGATTCGCATCAGACATCCCACAACGGCATGTTCATGATTACTTTCGGCGTATATCTTCCCGAGTAGGTCGTCCACACAACACACACATAAAAAACACCGTCAAGAATCCAAAACCTTGACGGTTTTTTTTTATTTTCCAATCCGAAACAAATTCTTTTCCATTCTTTTAATTCGTGGTATTTGTGGTGATAGTTCCGTCGTCGGATATTTTTGGGAGGTTGTCCTTGAAGTCGGCGGCGGTGAGCGACTGGATTACCTTGATGACACGCTTTTGGGGGTCGATGAGCGGGCCTTTGCCCTTGATTTGGTAGGTCGGGACGGTCTCGGCACTGATGAAGTCGCCAGTCTTGCCGTCCATCTTCACGCGGAATATGGGCGCGATGCCGCTTTCCCCTGCCAGGCTCACATTGCTGTACGTGGCGAAATTGCCCATCGAGTAGGCGACGAACTTGTTTTTATAAATCTCCACCGCGCGTGTCACGTGTGGGCCGTGGCCGAGTACGATGTCCGCGCCATTGTCAATCATCGTGTGGGCAAAGAGGTAGACATTGCCACGGTTTTCGCCGAAACAGTGTTCCTGAGTCCTCGGCACATGCTGGTACGCGCGGCCTTCCGCGCCGCCGTGGAACGACACAATCACAATGTCGCAGGTCTCCTTGAGCTTCTTGACGAGCGACTTAGCGTTCTCGTGGTCATTGATGGACACTGTGCCGGAGTTCGGTGCAAAGGCGCAGAATCCGTACTTGACGCCATTGACAGTGAACTCTGCCGTCGGCTTGTCCACGAAGCCCGCCCAATTAATTTGGAGGCTGTCCAGGAGGTGACGGGCGTTGCGCTTGCCGTATTCGTTGAAGTCGCCGCTGTGGTTGTTGGCGACGCTGACGAGATTGAACCCCGCGTCCTTGTAGACTTTTGCGAAAGAGCGCGGCATACCGAAAGTGTAGCACTGCGAAGGGTTGTTGCAGTTTTTTGCGCCGGTTTTCTCGTCGGTGAAAGTGCCTTCAATATTGCAGAATACGACATCGCCCTTGAAGTATGGCTTTACGTCGTCGAACAGATGCCACTCCTGACCCTCTGGCGGAAGGTACGCGCGGCTGGGCAGTATGCTTCCAAGCATGACGTCGCCGACAGCGACGACGGTGATTGTGTCCGGCTGCTGTGCGACTGACGCCTGTGGCGTGGAGCACAGGGCGAGAGCCAGCAGCGATAGCAGTATTTTTTTCATTCAGTGTAGTTTGGTTATTATCAAATGCTTATAATGTTGTTCCTAATCGCGAACTTCATCAGGTCGACGCTCGACTTGAGGTTGAGCTTCTGCATGATGTGGTTCTTATGGGTCTCCACGGTGCGCACGGAGATGAACAGCTTGTCGGCAATCTCCTGGTTTGTCATGCCGTCGCCCCAAAGCTTGAGGATTTCTATCTGGCGCGAGCTGAGGGCGGCGGAGTCGTCGTTGTACTCGTCCTGGTCCGAGGGCTGGTTCGGGTTCATCGTGTTGAGGTAACGCTGGAGGAGTATGTGCGTTATCGAGTCGGAGTAGAAGTCGTGTCCGCCCCGTATCGTGTAGATAGCCTGGACGAGCTGGGAGGCTTCGGAATCCATTGTCAGGAAGCCTTTTGCGCCCGCCTTGATTGTCTTTATCACGATGTCCTCCTTCTGTGAGCCTGCCACGACAAGTATCGCGCTCTTTGGGTATTTCATCCTGAGCGTGATGATCATGTCGAGGTCGTTGTGCGTAATCTCATAATAGCCGATTATCAGGACGTTGATAATCCTGTCCTTCATCTTCTCTATAAGCACGTCCTTGTCGGTGGCCGAGAGGACGTTCTTGATGTCGTCGCACGATGCCAAGTAGTTCTCGATGCACTGCACAAGCAGTTTGTGACGGTTGAAAATAGCTGTGTAAATCATTTGTGTTCGTTAATTTATTTTATTACCGATTGCAAAAATATGAAAAAGATTTCGCAAATAATATTTTTTTCTATTAAATGATAATTATTTTGACACGGATTTTGCACATTTTTTATTAATATTGCGGTCTGAAAACCTTAAAAACATTATAAAGAGATGAAAAAGCACGTAATTTTGATGATAGCCCTTATTGTGGCGGTCGTCGCGGGCTGTCTGAAGAACGAGGAAGTCCCGCCGCCAGTAATGACGATTTCGCAGGGCGAGAACGAGATTCTTAATTTTTCCACAATCCAGAGCGCGGAGGTCAAGGTCCATGTGGAGAGCGGCGAGGAGCTTAAATATTTCCAGACCAAGACCGTGCCGATGAGTTCGTGGTCCGACACGACGATTGTGTTCAACCCGTACACCTACCGCAGCGACATCAATCTGAGTTTCAGGATTTGGAAGGGTTTTACGGTCAAGACCCAGGATTCGATTTTTGAGGTGACGTATACAGCGTACACTGCGGACACGTCATGCACCCTCAGGCGCAAGTTGCGTTACAGGTATGTCTACCCGGAGCTTGACTCTTTTGACATCGAGGTCTCGTCGGCGGCTAATGGCAAGTGCCTCATCGACGTCGAGAGCCAGAAGGCCTATCCGTACACCGAGTTCAGCAACCGCTATTATGACCTTGTTTATGTCAATGAACTTGGCGGCGCGAATGGCGAAAATGCTTTCGGCTCGGGGCTTATCAGTCCTCATTCGCCATACCTTATGAGGTATTTCCAATGGAAGGTTCCGACCCTGCCGTATGACAATACCAACAAGCGCACGACGGCTTGTGGTGTAATCGCCGACCCGCCTGACCGCAGGCTTACGTGGGAGGCTGACTTTAACAGCGTGTTGGTCGGCGACGAGGACAACTGGGTTCAGCATGACCGTATCAGTGTCCTTCCGCCGCAGGACGGCATCGGTGTCACTAATCTTCTGCCCTCGACGCTGTTCAAGTTCAGGCTTCATAATGGCCGCTACATGATGATAAAAGTCCTTAGCCGCCAGTACATTCAGTATGAACATTCCACCGTCAACCTTCGCATCTACGTTCAACGGTAGTAATACCGTCCCATGCTTTGGGTCACGTCGCCGTATTGGATTGCCTTTTTTGGGCAGCGGTGGATGCAGGCGAGGCACTTGACGCAGTGGCCGAGCCATTCGGGGCGTTTTTTGGAATTGAGGCGGATGTTGTGTTCGGGGCATGTCTTTTCGCACACGCCACACCCGATGCAGCCGTCGTCCGCAGCGAACTTCTTGTCGCCCAAGGTGAACGCCATGAAGAGCGGATATATTATGCGTCCTTTGAGGAAAGGATGAGTCCCGGCGACGTAATGGTCGTAAGGTTTATGATTTAGGATTGCGTCGGCAATCTCCGGCAGCTGCTTTTCGGCGGCTGCCTTTTTTTGTGCCGCGAGGTCGTCGGGGTCTGTGCCGAAGCCTTTCATCACGATGTAGTTGTTTGGCATCTGGACGGAGCATACGAAGTCGCATTTCAGGCGGCTGCGTTTCCAGAGGGTTTCTTGAAGCTGTTCGCGCGCCTTGCCGCAGTTGTCGCCGCAGACAAGTATTGCGAAAATCCTGTTGCCTTGGTAGTTGAGCTTAGTCTTCTGTAGGAAGCGGCGCATACTCTTGGCAAGCCCCCACGAGTGGACGGGGCAGACGATGCCGAGCGGCTCATGGCCGTCGACGTTAATGAAAAAATCGATGCCGGACTTTACGTCGTTGTAATACTCGGCGATGTTGTGTATGTCTGCGTCGCCGATGAGTTCGCCGATGCGCTTGGCAACATGTTCGGAGTTGCCCGTTCCTGTGAAGTAGAAAATCATGTCTGTTTGTTGTCTGTTTGATTGGAGCGAAGTGTGTGTGTCTGTTATTTCAACTCGAAACTCATTTTTCCTTTTCCAGCCTCACATTCCACCGTTGCGATGCTGCCGTTGATGATGGAGAGCGACGGTGCTTTGTGGGAGATGTCGGCGTCGTAGATTATCGGTATGTCGAGCCGTGACAACGCGCTGTCTTTCAGACACTCGCCGACTGTGTAGCCGCAGCATGAGAAGTCGTTGCCGAACCGTCCGAAGATTACGCCCTTGGCATACTTGAAATAGTCGAGCTCGTTCATTTTCCACAGTATGCGGATAGTGTCCTCGAGGGATTTTTCACAGTTGTCGAAGTACCAAACAATCCCGTCGTCCTTGTACCTTTCGTTGAAGTCGGCAGTTCCGTCGTATTTTGTGCCAGCGAGTTCGGTGATTATGTCGAAGCATCCGCCGACAATCCTGCCGCTTAATTTCACGCCCTTTCCATCGAGGGTTTTCCATTCGGTCTTTTCGGTCAGGTTGCTCGGCTCGAGGCCAGTGACGGATTCCGTCCTCTCGTTTTCGTAGAGAGGGTAGGACTCCTCGGTGATGAGTTTGCCCTGCGCAATGTTGAGGAAATCGTATTGGCTTTTGTCGAACTTCTCCGAGCCAAACGCGCCAAAATTTTGTCCGTAGATTGTCGCGATGTCGAGTTTTGTGGTTATCGGGAATAGCAGTCCCGTCGGGTCGGAGAACCCGCAGATGAATTTTGGATTGGTTCTTACGACCTCGAAATCAGTGTATGGCAGTGATTCTAGCAGGAACTCGCCGCCGCCGGCACAAATAATGAAGTCGATGTCCTTGTCGGCGAACATTTGTGTGACTTCCTTGCCTCGGTACTCGGCACTGCCGCTGCGTCCAAGCGTGGACTTGTAGAGGTTTTCAGAAAGTTTGAGCCTGAAGCCTTCACTTTCAAAGAATTGCTTTGAATGGCTGAGCCGGTTGACGCGGCGGTCGTCCCTTGCACCGTCCGATGGCGCGGGAACGCCGATGCAGCTATTTTGTCGTAGGAAATTTGGATATATCATTATGTGAGCAGTTTTTTATTTTCGGCGGTAAAAATAGTGATATTTTTCCGCTTTGGCAAATATAATCTTCCATTTTCATGCTCTGCATCCGAAGAAAATCCGTAACTTTGCGGCGATTAAGTAAAACTTTAACACGCTAAACTTAAAATGCAACGCACAGCAGTATTCCCCGGCTCGTTCGACCCTTTCACAGCCGGACACGAATCCCTGATAAAGAGGGGTTTGGAAATTTTCGACAAGATAATAATCGCCGTCGGAATCAATATGGAGAAAAAAGGCTTCATGCCCATGGAGCGTCGCCTCGAACTCATCAAGGATGTCATGCAGGGCGAGAGTAGGGTAGAGGTGAAGACGTACAGTAATCTCACTGCCGATTTTTGTATCGAGAACAATGCGTTCCACATCCTGCGCGGTCTCCGTGCGTCGACTGACTTTGAGTATGAACGCTCGATAGCCACGACAAACAGACTTTTGAAACCGAAAGTGGACACCGTGTTCCTTCTGTCGCTGCCCGAATACACGAGCATCAGCAGTTCGCTTGTGCGCGAAATCATAAAGTACAAAGGCGACGCGCGGAACTTCCTGCCCGCCGGAATTGATTTCGAATATTATTTCGGGTACAATCCTAATAATGCATAATTACAAATTGGTTTCGTGGTAGAGACGTTTCATGAAACGTCTCTACATTGAAAATTCAAAATTTATGGATATTCATCATTGTACAATGTGTCCGCGAAGGTGCGGCGCAGACAGGACTACGGATAGGCTGGGATTTTGTGGCGTTGATGCTCGTGTGCATATTTCGGATGTGTGCGTGCATAAGGGCGAGGAGCCGGTTTTGGGCGGCGACAAGGGCGTTATCAATGTGTTTTTCAGCAGTTGTAACTTGAGGTGCGCATATTGTCAGAACTATCAGATTAGCCAGCAGCCGCCGCAGAAAAAGGAAATCACAAGTTGCCAGCAGGCGGCGACAAGGATTGCGCGGTTTTTATGCAACGGCGATGGCATCAACACAGTGGGTTTCGTGTCGCCGACCCATCAGGTCTTCCAGATGAAGACAGTCATCGACCTCTTGCACAAGCGTGGCTATTATCCGACAATAATCTATAACACAAACGCTTACGACGATGTGGAGACTTTGCGCGAACTCGAAGGATACGTGGATATTTACCTGCCGGATTATAAGTATGCCGATGCCGAATTGGCTGTGAGGCTGTCACAGGCTCCCGATTATCCCGAGAAGGCTCTCGCCGCAATCAAGGAAATGTATTATCAAAAAGGTTCGCGGCTTGTGCTTAATGACGACGGAGTGGCTGAAAGTGGATTGATAATCAGGCATTTGGTTTTGCCAAATCACACTGACAATTCAATCAATGCGCTTAAGAACATTGCATACGACATTTCGCCAAACATCCATATTTCGTTAATGTCGCAGTATTATCCTGAGTACAAGGCACTTTCGATGCCCGACCTTAACCGGAAGCTCACAGCCGACGAGTATTCGAAGGTTTGTGACATTGCCTCTGAAGTCGGGCTTGTGAAGGGATGGTTCCAGCAGCTCGAAAGCAGTGACACCTACCGCCCGGATTTTGACAAGGACGGCAATCCGTTTGAAAGGTGAAAAAAAAGAAAAAGGATTTTCTGGCATTGCGCTGAAAAATCCTTTTTTCGTATTTGCGGTTTACTTCTTTTTCTTACCGCCGCCTTGTTGTTTGCGTTGTTCCTCAAGCATTTTCATTTGGCGTTTCTGAGCCTCCTCGAGACGTGCGAGGAAACCAGACTTCTTCTTCGTGGAGTTTTTGGCAACTTTGGCGTTGAGTTTGGCAAGTATAGCCGCCTCGTCGATGTTATTGCGGATAAGGACAATCTGTAGAATCGCAATGATGTTAGAGAGGAAGTAGTAGTATGTCAAGCCCGACGAATAGTCGTTAAACCAGCACAGCATCATCACCGGCATCATGTACATCATCAGTTTCATGCCCGGCATCTGCTGTCCGGAGTCCATTTGGCCGGAAATAAAAGTCTGCAAGAGCATTGCGCCCGCCATGAGGAGTGCGAAAAGACTGACATGGTCGCCGTAGAACGGTATCGCAAACGGCAGGTCAAGTATCGAGTCGAATGCCGATAGGTCGTCGCTCCAAAGGAATCCCTGTTGCCTGAGCTCGATTGACGCCGGGAAGAAGCGGAACAGCGCGATCAGCACCGGCATTTGGAGCAGCATCGGCAAGCATCCGCCCATCGGGCTTACGCCGGCTTTGTTGTAGAGTTCCATCATTGCCTGCTGTTTTTTCATCGCGTCTTCCTGCTTGGGGTACTTCTTGTTAAGTTCCTCGACTTGTGGCTTGAGGACGCGCATTGAGGCTGTGGACTTGTATGATTTGTAGGTCAGTGGCAGTAGTACCAACTTCACAATCAATGTCATCAGCAAGATGATAAGTCCGTAGCTTGGAATGAACGAGCCGAGCCAGTTGAACAGCGGGATGATCAGGAACCTGTTGACCCAGCCGATTATTGTCCATCCGAGCGGCACAAGGTCTTCGAGGTCGAGTTCGTCGCCTTCTGTGAGTTCAATTTCTTTGAGGATTTTGAACTTGTTGGGACCGAAGTAGAACGCCATTGAATCTGTCGTAGCCGTAGTCGGCAAGGCGATGCGTGATGAAGCGTACTTCAGGTTTTCGCGCGAGCTTGACTTTTGGATTTCGACCTGAGCGTTGGGGAAGGTCGATTTTGAGATAAGCACCGACGAGAAAAACTGTCCTTTGAACGCAATCCATTTTGTAGAGCCAGCGAGGTTGTCGTCCGCATGGTCGGCTGTAAGTCCGAGGTCGTCGACATCGTCGCCGTCGTACTTGTAATAGATGCCCGAGTTGTTGTATTCCCACGAGTTGCCACGTTCCAGGACCGGCAGGGACTGGTTCCAGTTGAGGTCTATGAAGCTCGAATTACGGCTGATGACGTTTTCGAGGTTGTGGAACGTGATGGTGTAGTCGAGGATGTAGCTGTCCTCCTCAAGTCCGTATGCAAATTCGAGCCACGAGTCGTTGTCCACGTATGCGCGCAGGACAGCGTTGTCCTGGGACTTTGTGTCGCCGCTGTGCGTGAAGAACAGGTTCTTTGTGGAGATTGCGTTGTTCCCGGCAAAGAAGTCAAGGCTGATTTCGTTTTGAGGGTCGCGTTTCATCACGAAAAGCGAGTCGCCGGAGTTTGTCTTGAAATCCTTGAGTTGCACTGACTTTATCATTGCTCCCTTTGTGGCGATTGTGACCGTCATCTTGTTGTTTGAGATTACGATGTCCTGGCTTGTGCCGGTAGCAGCCTGTGCAAATTTGCCGAACTGTGCTGTGTATCGAGCCACTTGCAGCGAGTCGCCTTCGCCAGCGGCGATGTTGGCTGCCGCCTTGTCGAGCGAGTCGCGCATACGGCTCTGGAGGTATTCAGCCTCGGCGTTGCGTTGTTGTACTTGCGCTATGGAGTCACGGTATCGTTTCTGCATGGCGAGCTGCTCCTCGGAGGGGCGGTTCCATAGGGAGAACCCTATGAAAATCGCTATGCAGAGCGTGATTCCGATTAACGTATTTTTGTCCATTTGATGTTTTAAGGGATTTGTATGTCGTTTTTAATTTTAACTACGAAAAACACGAAAAGCACGAAAGTTTTTTTAGCGTTTTTCGTGTTTTTCATAGTTATGTTTAACTAATCGCCGCCTTGATGAAAGCTACAAAAAGCGGATGCGGGGTCTCGAACCGGCTTTTGTACTCGGGGTGGAACTGCACGCCGACGAACCATTTGTGGTCTTTAATCTCGACGATTTCCACAAGGTCGCTTTCGGGGTTTCGTCCTATGGCTTTCATTCCGTGTGCTTCCATGTCTGCGAGGTATGTGTTGTTAAACTCGTACCTGTGGCGGTGGCGTTCTTGGATTGTGTCTGTGCCGTATGCTCGGAAGGCGTTTGTGTCCTGGTCGATGATATGGCACGGATATGCGCCGAGCCTCATCGTGTGACCCATGTTCGTGATGGCTTTTTGCTGCTCCATGATGTCGATGACGGGGTTTGGCGTTATACAGAACTCCGAGGAGTTTGCGTCGGCGATGCCGAGGACGTTACGCGCAAATTCGATTACCGCGCACTGCATTCCGAGGCATATTCCCAAGAACGGGATATTGTTCTCGCGGGCGTAGCGTGTGGCTATAATCTTTCCGTCTATGCCACGGTGGCCGAAGCCGGGGGCGACGAGGATTGCCTTCTTGTCGCCGAGGATTTCGGCAACATTGTTGTCGTTAAGTTTTTCGCTGTGGACCCACTCGATGTCGAGTTTGACGTTGTTGACCATTCCGGCGTGGTTAAGAGCCTCGTGGATTGACTTGTATGCGTCAGGGAGCTCGACGTATTTGCCGACGACTGCGATTTTGACTATGTCTTTGAGGTTGTATAGCCGGTTAAGTTTGTCTTTCCAGGCTTCGAGGTCCGGATCGCGCTTTATGGGCAGGCGGAGTTTTGACATCGCCACTTCGTCAAGTCCCTGCTTGTAGAATGACAATGGCACTTCGTATATCGACTGAAGATCCGGCGACTCGAAGACTGCGTTCTTGTCGACGTTACAGAACAGTGCGACTTTCTGACGGATAGAGTTGTTAAGGTCGTGTTCTGTGCGCAGTACGAGGATGTCGGGCTGTACGCCGATTTCCAGGAGTTTCTTTACAGAGTGCTGAGTCGGCTTTGTCTTTATTTCGCCAGCTGCGGCGAGGTAGGGGACGAGGGTGAGGTGTATGCACAGCGCGTCGCCGCCGAGTTCCCATTTGAGCTGCCTTACTGCCTCGATGAACGGCAGCGATTCTATGTCGCCGACTACGCCGCCGATTTCCGTTACTACCGCGTCGTAGTCGCCGCGCTTTCCGAGCAGCATTATGCAACGTTTGATTTCGTCCGTGATGTGCGGGATAATCTGCACAGTCTTTCCGAGGTAGTCGCCTTTGCGCTCCTTGTTAATTACGGTCTGGTATATGCGGCCTGTGGTCACATTGTTGGCTTGGGACGTCGGGACGTTAAGGAAACGTTCGTAGTGACCGAGGTCGAGGTCGGTCTCCGCTCCGTCGTCCGTCACGAAGCATTCGCCGTGTTCGTATGGGTTAAGCGTGCCCGGGTCGACGTTGAGGTAGGGGTCGAGTTTTTGTATTGTGACGGAGTATCCCCGCGCTTGGATAAGTTTTGCGAGCGATGCCGCAAGTATTCCTTTTCCAAGCGAGGATGTAACTCCACCTGTTACGAATATGAATTTGGTGTTGGCCATGTCTTATTTTGTGTTGTGAGTGTTTTTTTAGTTTTTCCTGTCACCTTTCTTAGTCGGGGCAGGCATGTCGCTGAGGGCTCGGTTAATGGCTGATACGAGCGACTGGAGGGTGTCTGCTTCTTTCTTGGATTTTTCCATCTTGCGGCGGAAGCTCTCTATCATTGCGTCGGCGTTCTTCGATTTGGCGAAGAATCCGAGGTTGTTCTCGGAGAGAGCAATCTGCTGGCGGAGCGTGTCGATACGTCCTTTAAGGCGGTCACGCTCGTTGCGAAGTTTTTCCAGAGCCTGAGGATTGTTCTGCGCCGCTTCGATCATGTGCTTGACTTTTATCTCGTTGCGCTTGGCCTCGTCGATGTTTATCTTTGCGAACTGTGCGTCTATGGCTTTGCGGAAGCGGTCGTATAGTGAGTCTTTCTTGTTGATTGGCACAAGTCCAATTTCAGACCACCTTTTTTGCATTTCTTTGAGTGCGGCGATGTTTTTCTCGTCGCTGTCTGTGGACTGGAAGTTCTCGACTTCGGCTATCAGGGCTTCTTTGAGCTTGAGGTTTTCTTCCTGTTCCTTGTCGAGGTCGTCGTAGTGTTTCTGCTTGTTGTCGAAGAATGTGTTGCACGCCGCACGGAACCTCTGCCAAATCTCCTCGGAGTGTTTGCGCGGCACGGGGCCGATGGTCTTCCATTTTGCCTGGAGCTTTTTGAGGATTTCAGTTGTCTTTTTCCAGTCTGTGGAGTCCTTGAGCCCTTCCGCTTGGACACAAAGGTCTTCCTTGAGCTGGAGGTTGTTGTCGGCTTCCTCCTTGTTCTGTGCGTAGAACTCGCGTTTCTTCTCGAAGAATTTGTCGCAGGCGTTGCGGAAACGCTCATATACGGCGTTGTTGTGCTTCTTCGGCGCGAAGCCTATGAGTTTCCAAATCTGCTGGAGTTCGAGGATTTCTTTGCTCTTTGCGTCCCATTCGGCGCGTGAGTTGTAGTCGGGGGCTATGATTTCCTCGGCTTTTTCACACAGCACTGTCTTTGCCTTGAAGTTTGATTCCTGTTCCTTCTTGAGGTTTGCGTAGTAGTCCTGGTGTTTCTTGTTGATTGTGTAGGTGGCTTTCTTAAACCTTTCCCACAGTTCTTCCTTGTTGGCGGCGAATACGGGGCCTACTTCGCGCCACTGTTCGTGGAGCTTTTGGAGTTCGCTGAACGCCTTGACGACCTTAGTCTCCAGGAGCAGTTCTTCTGCGCGCTCGCATAGTTTTATCTTCTGCTCGGTGTTTTTCTTGAGGTCGAGGTCGCGGAGTTCGCGGTTGATTTTCACGATGTCGTAGAACCGTTCGACCTGGTAGTTGTACGAGTCCCAAAGCTGTTTTGCGTCGGCTTGCGGGACGATTCCGATTTCCCTCCACTGTTTCTGGAGGCTCTTGAACTCGTCGAATGTCTGGTTGATGTTGTCCTGGGTGTTAATCAGGCTTTCAATCTTGGCGACGATTTCCTGTTTGAGCTTGAGGTTGTTGAGTTTTTCCTGCTCAAGCTGTTCGTTATATTTGTTACGCTTTTCGCGGTATTGGTCGAATAGTGACTTGAACTTGTCCTCGAGAGGGTCGGGGGCAGGGCGGAAGTCTTTTGGCTCGTAGCCGTTCTCGATGAACTTTTCGCGCTGCTGCTCTACTTCTGTTTTTACCTTCTTGTAGAACAAGGTTTTGATGTAGTCTACGTATGTCTTGCACTTGTGGATGTCTTCGCGGGCGACGATTTTTTCGAGTGCTTCGAGCAGGCCTTCCTTGGAGAGTTCGGCGTAGTTGATGTCGAGGTCTTCGATAGTCTCGTCTGTTGAGCCTTCTGTGTCGGATTCCGCGTCGGTCTCCGGCTCTGCGTTTTCTTCTTCGGAGTTTGGAGCGACGTTTTCCTGGCTTACTTCGTTGATGATCTGTTCGAGCGACTGCTGTTTGTGCTCTTGGAGACGCTGCAAGATGATGTCGGCTGCGCTTAGTTTTGGCGCGTCGGTCTCAGAGGTCTGTTCTGGGGTGACAATGTTCGCATTATCAGGAACTTGCTCCTGATTTTGGGTAGAGATTGTTGGGTCTATTGTTTCCATGTTGAGGAAATTATTATGTTTAACAATGTTTGTTTTTGTCTAAATAATATTTGTCTTTATTCAATCAAAACAGCGCATCCACAACGAACGCGCTGTCCTATTATATTTCTTTAATACATTAGCTGTCAGTGGCTTTCGATGATGTCGAATGGTATGTTGACGACGCTTTGGAGTTCTGTGCCCCTGTCCTGCATGACTTCGTCGTTTTCCTGGTAGTACCACGACACGTGCATGTTGGTCGACTTACCGTGAAGAGGCTCGGACGCTATGAGTATCTTTACAATAATGCGAGCCGTCGAGGAGTTGAAGTACTCGAGGTTAAACTGTATGTCGGTCTCGGGGTTCGGGTCCGCATAATATTCTGTAAACCAATTCTGTACCGGCCCATAGAATTTTATGACGTCCTCCGGCAACGACTTGCCCTCGAACCTGAAGATTCCTTTCTCCTTGTCCAATTCTATGCGCGGCGTATCGCTCGTAGCCTCTATTATGATGGGTTCCAACATGATCGTTTTAATGTATTTCTGATTCGGGGTCAAAAGTAATAATTATTTTTATAACACAAAAATTTATTTGGCGTTTTCTTTGTCAGTTGGATATTCTCATTCTGCCGTTAGCCGATGTGGTCAGTGTGTAGTTGACTAATTCGGCGGGGTCGGTGAGCGTTATCTCCGTCTGTTTTATCGTGCCGTGGTACATTTTTGCGACGTCCGTGAGTTTCCCGCTCTGGATGCGGTCGTATAGCAGTCCGATTTCGTGGTTCAGTTGCGGGTCGGCGTTTGGCGAGTTGTACGTCATGGGGAAGCCGTCTTTCGTGTAATATGGCTTGAGCGGCAGCCTGATGGTGTCGCCGTCGCCACATTGAACCATTTCGCATGGAAAGTATATGTGGCGGCCGCAAATGTCGACGTCTGTTATTCTCAGTGTTATGTCGCGTCCGCTGTATTCCTGCTCGCACCGTCCGACGTTGTTATTGTCGAGGTCGAAGAATTTGACTGCCACTTTAGCCGTGCCGTTAGAGCGTGTGACTATTTTCAGGCGCATCGGCCTGGCGTTCATTTTCAGCAGGTGGATTTTTTCCTCGATGTGCACTTCGTGGTTCGGTATGTATATAAAGAGCCACCATGACAGTATGGCAATGACCGCCGCTGCCATGGCCGCTCCTGCTATTATCATGTACCGCTTTTTTATCATTTTCTGTTGAAGTTGAAAATTTTTATGTTGCCGAGGGCTTCAAGCAGTTTTTTGAGCAGTGTGAATTTGAGCGCGACGTACAATATTATTGTCGTCAGCCATATAAAGGCGATGTTGAACCAGAATGTCGGTATTTCCATGTTGCCGACACGCTTGACCGGCGCGTAGAAGTGCGAGCGTCCGTTTCTGAACCGTGCCTTGTGGTATGCCGGGTCTTTCATCTGGATTAGCCTTCCCGAGTTGGATTCGATGACCTTGTCCAAGTCGTTCTTGTTAAGCAGGTATTCGTCGAGGCGTTTGTTCTGGCTTGACGACTGGAGTGCCACGAGCGCGGCGCGTCCGCCACATTCGTCGAGTAGCCGCTCGTATATGCGGTCTTTCTGCTGTGAGGCGGCGTACTGTTTCTTCTCGGACATTGCCTTGAAGTCGTCGAGGAACATCAGCAGCTCGTCGGCAACTGTGTCGTTGAACTTCTCGCGGCAGATGTCGTCTATACGGGCGAATGGCTTTCCGTCCGCGCCGGTCAGTTCCGCCACCATGTTCTTTACGACAAACAATATCTGGTCCACACGTGCAAGGTCTTCTCCGAGTTTGAGGGAGCGTTTAACGTTTTCGATGCGGGTCTTGAGCGCGGGCACGAGGAACGACGAGTTGTAGTTGTTTTGGCTAATCTCGCGCTCGACGAGGTAGAAGTGCTTGTTGTAGGCGTTATTTTCGAACTGTTCTAACGCCAACGCTTCGTATGCCCAGCGCGATGTCATTACGTCGCCTATAAGTGGCACACATTCCGCATCCGCCACGTTCTTGTGTATCTTGCTGAAACTTACCATGACGCCGCTGAACAGTAGTTCCGGCACTATTATAAAAGGTATGGTGATGTAGATGTTGACGACGCTGTTAAGCGCGGACGAGATGTTCAATCCGAGCAGGTTGGCGAAGGCCGATGTCGTGAACAGCACTATCCAGTATTGCCATGTAAGTCCGTGTATCTCAAGCACGAGGTTTCCTACGAGGCAGAACGAGAATGTCTGTATGGCGGATATTGCGAAAAGGACGGCGACCTTTGAGTTTATGTAGCTCGTCCAGCTCAAGTTCAGGAACCGCTCTCGGCTCAGAATCATCTTGTCGCGTATGATTTCTTCCGCGCTTACAGTCAGTCCGATGAACAACGAGCATATCACACATATAAATATATATGCGGGGATGTTTTCATTGTTAGCGAACACGTATGCGCCCGGGTCGTCGGCAGTGCCGCTGAAGTATTTGATGAAGAATGCCAGAATGAATGCAAGCAATGGCGACTCAAGGAGATTGATGAGCAGGTATTGCCGGTCAGTGATTTTGGAAAGCACGTTCCTTTTCACAAAAATCTTGAACTGTGTCCAAATGTTAGGCACTTTGAAGTGGTTTTCTGGCAATTCGGACTTTTCGGCGGCTTTGAATTGCTTCTTGCGCTCCTCGGTCTTCGGCGCGATGTTCTCGTTGTAAAGGTCGTACCATTCTTTTGGCGAAATCTTTCGTGTCCTTGTCAGTTTGCCGTATTCATCGACCATCTTTGCCTCAAGGACATAGAGCAGTTGTTCAGGGTTGACATTGCCGCACGTGGGACATTCGCTCTGTTCCGCCGTCACGTCGCCGCTTATAGTCTTGAAGTACACTATAGCGTCCAACGGGTTGCCGTAGTATGCGGGGTAGCCGCCACGATCCATGACAAGGATTTTGTCGAACATCTTGAAGATGTCGGACGATGGCTGGTGGATGTTGACGATGACGAGTTTTGCCTTGAAGGTCTGCTCTTTGAGGAGTGTCATTACCATTTCGGAGTCGGCAGACGACAGTCCGGAGGTAGGCTCGTCGGCTATGAGCACCGACGGCTCGCGCATGAGTTCGAGCGCAATGTTAAGCCTTTTGCGTTGTCCGCCGGAAATGAACTTGTTAAGCGGGCCGCCGACTTTGAGGTCACGAATCTCATGGAGATCCATCTCGATGAGTATTTTGTTGACCACGTTGTTAATCTGCTCCTCGGTGAAGTTGTCGAAGCACAACTTTGCGTTGAAATACAGGTTTTGGAAAACCGTCAATTCCTCTATCAGCAGGTCGTCCTGCGGTACGTATCCAATTACGCCCTTGAGTTTGTCGCTTTCTTGCGCATAGTCGTAGCCGTTGATTGTTATATGGCCGCCGGCGAGAGGGTAGTTGCCGATAAGGAGGTTGAGCAGTGTCGATTTGCCGACGCCGCTGCCGCCCATGATTCCGATGAGGTTGCCCGACTCCTCGTAGAACGAGAAACGGTGTATTCCGTTGTTGGAGTTCGGGTAGCGGAACTCGATATTGTCCGCGCAAAACTCGATTCTCGCCTTTTGCTCGTCGAGTATGAAGCGGCTCGAGATGTTGCTGAAGTATATCGGTGATATTTTGGAGTTCTTGATTACCGAGCCATTGCCAAGCAGATAGGTCTTCCCCGGTGTCGTCGGCGCATTGTTGAGCAGGATCGATTCGCCGTCGCCAACATACTTGAAGAACAGCATGTTAGTGCTTGTCATGCGGATTATCCTGATATTTCCGCGCAGGTTTTTCTCGTGCATGAACTTAGAGCCGACGAGGGCGGGCGGAAGTTCTGTGTCCGACGATATGTACATCAGGTGGCTCTTGTCCTCGATGGTCTCGATGTCGTACAGCACAAAAGTCCTCAAATCCTTGTATTCTTGGAACGGGATGTTGAATGTGTCCGCTACGGTGTTTATGAAGTCAAGCTCCTTGTCCGTGACTTCCTTACCGACGAACTCCAGCAGACGTATGACTACAATTATCTTGTCATGTTGTTGCAGGGTCTCGTTGATCTCCTCGCATATTTTCAACACTTTGACGAAGTTGGACGAGTTACGCTTCCTTTGCTTGGAGTCTGACGAATTACGCACCGACCCCGTCTGGACGGCGAGGTATTCGTCGAAAAGAGTAAGGTACTTGTCCACATATTGCTGGCTCAGTTGCTGTTTAAGATACGACGACACGATAGACCTTACGTCACTCAGGGAGTCCTCGTTGGGGTCCAGAGTGGCGGCTATGGCGAACATCTGCATCAAAGCACTTAGTATTGATTCGTTCATCTTGGGCTTCTTAGTGAAAATCTTTAGTGACCAAAAAAATCAACACAAATGTAACAAACAATTATTATTTACCAAAGAATTATTACAAAAAAATACGTGCAAATTGTAAAATGTATATTTTTGCAAAAAAAGACAAAAAATTTTTTGACCGAAACAAAAATTTGTCGTAAATTTGTTTTCGGAAAAAACACATAATCTTATACAGAAATGAGTATATTGGTAAACAAGGATTCCAAGGTAATCGTACAGGGATTCACAGGCAGCGAAGGCACGTTCCATGCTGGCCAGATGATAGAATACGGCACTCAGGTAGTCGGAGGCGTGACGCCCGGAAAGGGCGGTCAGGAGCATCTCGGCAAGCCGGTGTTCAACACCGTGCAGGAAGCCGTAGAGAAGACTGGCGCAAATGTAAGTTGCATTTTCGTGCCGCCGGCATTCGCGGCCGATTCAATAATGGAAGCCGCCGAGTCAGGCATTAAGGTTATCGTATGCATAACCGAAGGCATTCCGACGCAGGACATGGTAAAAGTTAAGGAATACCTCAAGGACAAGGACTGCCGTCTTATCGGCCCCAACTGTCCGGGAATCCTTACTGTTGGCGAGGCTAAGGTTGGCATCATGCCTGGTTTCATATTCAGGAAAGGCCATGTGGGAATCGTATCGCGCTCCGGCACACTCACATACGAGGCGGTTGACCAAGTGACGAAGGCTGGGCTCGGACAGACTACGGCAATAGGAATCGGCGGCGACCCCATTATCGGAACCACGACCCTTGACGCAGTGAAGCTCTTCATGGCAGACCCGGAGACCGAAGGCATCATCATGATTGGCGAGATAGGCGGAAGCATGGAGACGGACGCCGCATATTGGATTAAGGAACACGGCACAAAGCCTGTTGTAGGTTTTATCGCCGGACAGACCGCGCCAAAAGGCCGCCGCATGGGTCATGCAGGTGCCATTATCGGTGGAAAGGCCGATACAGCAGCCGCAAAGATGCAGATTATGCGCGAGTGTGGCATTCATGTCGCAGAGTCGCCCGCAGACCTCGGCAAACTCATGGCAGAGGCTCTTAAGAAATAAACTTTAATTTCTTTGCATCTATTTTCAATTTGATATGCCGCCGGATTTTTTGCTGACACATCATAATCTATGGCGGCACTTTTTATGAATCCATGTTTTTAAGAATCTACACCCAATGAAAAAAATAGTAATATCAGCCGACATCACGGAATGTAGCAAAGCGGAGCTTGAGGAAGACGACCGCCGCCTTGTCCAAAGTGCCGAAGACTTTTTTGACCACGCATACGCGCCGTACTCGAAGTTCAAAGTCTCTGCCGCCGCCCTCCTTGACAATGGATTTATCATCAACGGGACAAATCAGGAAAACGCAGCCTCGCCGTCGGGGACTTGCGCCGAGAGGACAACTGTCTTCTACGCAAACTCCATGTACCCGGCTAACAAGGTCACGACCCTCGCGATTTCGGCATGGTACGACGGACAAATTGTCAAGAATCCGATAACACCTTGCGGCTCATGCAGGCAAGTTCTTTTGGAAACGGAACGACGCTACGGCTCGCCCATCAGGATTATCCTTGCCGGACGTGACAAGTGCCTGATTGTCAATAGTGTCAGTGACATTTTACCGCTTAATTTCGACAGTTCTTTCTTCGATTAGTTGGCGCGTAACTTATTGATAGTCAATAAGTTATAATGTAAATTTGAGAAGTTTTGACAGGGTGGGGGAGGGGTGTGCTTAAAGTGTTACTTTAAGTGTCGTGATAATAGTTTTTGATATTACTGAACATATAACATTGACATAAATGAATTGTGCAGAACGATACGCCGAGATACGGAAAAAACTTCCGGAAAGTGTGACATTATTGGCGGTTTCAAAGACTAAACCGGCTACGGACATCATGTCGCTTTACGACATCGGTTGCCGCGACTTCGGCGAGAACAAAGTCCAGGAATTGACCCAAAAATATAATGAACTTCCTAAAGATATTCGCTGGCACCAGATAGGACATTTGCAGACTAACAAAATCAAATACATCATTCCTTTTGTATATATGATTCATAGCATCGACAGCATAAAACTCGCTGCCGAGGTCAACAAGCAGGCTGCTAAACATGATAGGGTAGTGGACTGCCTGTTGGAGCTTAAGGTTGCAAACGAGGATACAAAATCCGGCTTCGACATTGACGAGTTGAAGCAGTTATTTTCCCAAAACGAATTTTCTAAACTCAACAATATCCGTCTGCGTGGTGTAATGGGCATGGCCACTAATACCGACGACCGTGACGAGATTCGAAAGGAGTTCTTGAACGTAAAAGCCGTATTCGATTATATAAAAGCCAATTATGCCGGTGAAGTAGGAGAGTGGTTCGACCAGATAAGCATGGGCATGTCCGGCGACTATGACATCGCTGTAGAATGTGGCAGTACGATAGTCAGGATTGGTTCCACGATATTCGGCGAGCGCGACTATACGGCACAAAAATAGGGTAGGGCTGAAGCTTACGCCACAGCCCTACGCCTGCCAATTATGAGAACATTAAAGATTGGTAAATGATGCAGTTTTTACTGCTTGGTTTTCTTGCAGAGTTCCATGTACTGACCCTTCAACTCGAAGACCCTCTGGGAGCCCGGCTTGAGCGCGTCGGCACAATTGATGCACTTCTCGATGTCCTTGGGATACAACAAGTCAGCCTGTAAGAATGTCTCGACCATGTGGATGTACTCGTCGTACATGCTGTCGATTTCGTGCTGGAGATTTTGAACCTTGGCTTGGAGACGAGTGTTGGTGGAATCCTTTTTCAACGCTTCCTCATATTTCTGAAGGCGGATGTGGTATTCGCCAATCTCGTTGCGGTTCTCTGTGGACATGACGTCTGCCTGCTTCTCTAACGAGTAGGAAGAGAAGTTACTGTCGGCGATTCGTATGTCGCTGTACGGCTGCTTTTGATTTGACTGCTGCTCCTTGATAGAGTCGTTAGTAGTTGTCGGGAAGAACGAGCTTCCGCCGTTACGGTTTATATTGTTAGGGTCAGGGTATAACACCATGACAATCAAAGCGGTAAAGAACAGAATCACAAAACCGGTTCGGGCCTGTCGGCTGCCCTTAAGCTCGGCGAGCCTGTCGTTGGCCTCGATTGCGTGTGCGCCATTAGGGTACGACTTCAAATAGTCCTCGTACATCCCTACATTATCAGCGTTATATGCTATGCTCCACATATTGTCGTCCTTTTTACGGTTCTTAAACTCGGCAATCTTCGCATTGGCCTGGCTTATGTGCTTTCCAAAGGGATATGCCTTTTTATAAGACTCATAAGCAATAAGCGTGCAAATACTTTCGGTTTTCAACCATTTTTCGTTTTCCTCAAGTTCAACAATCTTATTTTCAGCGGTTTTCGTGTACTTACTTTTTGGAAAACGTTCGATGTAACTGTAGTACGCGGCGATTGTACCGGCCTTTACAGTCCTCTGCCATTCTGTCTCCGTGTCGGCCTCATTGTCCTTAGCCACCTCCGGGACGGGCGCGGTTATGATAGGCGCATTAACAGCGGCGACATTGACGGCGAAAGGCATCTGGTCGGCGTTGAGCATGCTCGACTGCTGGGGCACAGGAAGGTTCTTCTTGTACTTGAAGTCGGAGGCGATGTCGTCGACAACCTCACGCAGTGTCACATACGGACGGTCAGTGTCCATACCGTTATGGATACGGCTTACGAGCGCGCCTGTGAAGTATGTAGGCGCGCCCGGCATCTTCTTCGGGAAAAGAGCTGTGGAGTCCTCGTCGCAGGCGGACACGTAGTGGACACCCTCGAAGTTTTTCATAAGCGCGGTCTCGGGCGCGTCGCCCATTGCGTTATGGATACCGCCACTGTGACAAGCGTCGACGACGAAAATCTTACGCGAAGCCGCAGACCTGCTTATCTTCTCCAAGATTGACTTGGCCTCGATGGCGTCTGTGTCAAGGTAGTTTACGTCCATGTCCGAAGTTGCGAAATAGAGTTTGTAGTTGTCGGGGTTAATGATACCGTGGCCACTGTAGTACACAAAAAGCGTGTAATCAGGATTCTTGGCCATCTCCTTAGCGTCGGTTATTTTACGCTCGATGGTCTTGGAATCCTCGTTAAGCGATACGATGATGTTACGCTCTGCGACACCGATATAACGCGGGTCGAGGAACAAGTCCTTCATTAACTTGATGTTAGTCTCCACGTTGGGGATGTCGGCGTACTTGTGGGAATGATAGCGGCTTGCACCGATCAAAAGCACAATGTACTTGTTCTTCTTGATAAAATTAGCAGTTCTCATAATTCTCAAAATTTAAAAAAGTTGTTGTTAATAAATTAAAGTTGTTTGTAATGTAGATTTTTTCAATCTGCAACACTAATATACAAAAATTATTCGATATATGCAAATAATTCATTACAAAAATCGCTTTTTCTATATATAAAGTGTATATTTTATAATTAAACTTTACATTTTGTGTTAAAAATGTTGTTATTTTAGGTAAAATAAACTTTACAAAATGAAATGTAAATACATAAAATTATTACAGTTTAGCTATCATCGTGCGACTGGCCAGTTAATAACTGTTAAAAAGTTAAATAATGTTAATAAAATGCCAAAAAAAACTAAACGCAAAAATTCACGGCTTAAAATTGTGATTGTTTCAATAAAAATTGCTAATTTTGCAAAGATAAGCCCGCAGGGGCAGTACTTAAGTAAATCAAACCTTAATTATGTCAGAAGATACAAACGAAAGAATCGTTAAAGTAAACATAGACAAGGAAATGCGGTCGGCATACATCGACTATTCAATGTCGGTGATTGTGTCGAGGGCGTTGCCTGATGTCCGCGACGGCCTGAAGCCCGTGCACCGCCGAGTTTTGTTCGGCATGAACGAGATGGGCGTCTTCAACAACCGCCCCACCAAAAAGTCGGCGCGTATCGTCGGCGAGGTCATGGGTAAGTTCCACCCGCACGGCGACAGTTCCGTATATTTGACGATGGTGCGCCTCGCGCAGGACTGGATCATGAGGTATCCCCTCGTTGACGGACAAGGAAACTTCGGCTCGATGGACGGCGACTCGCCAGCCGCAATGCGTTATACAGAGGCGAGGCTCAAGAAGATAGCCGAAGACACCCTCATCGACCTCGACAAGGATGCTGTGGATTTTGTCCCCAACTTCGACGAATCGCTCAAAGAGCCGGTCGTATTGCCCACGAGGATTCCGATGCTTCTCGTCAACGGCGCGTCGGGCATCGCAGTAGGCATGGCGACCAACATGGCGCCCCACAACCTCGCCGACACCATCGACGCGATAGACGCATACATCGACAACAACGACATCGACATCGAGGATCTCATAAAGGTAATCAAAGCCCCCGACTTCCCCACAGGCGGCATCATATACGGCTACCAGGGCGTCAGGGACGCATATCTCACGGGACGCGGACGCATCGTAATCCGTTCCAAATACCACATAGAGACCACCTCGTCGGGCAAGCCGCAGATTATCTTCGACGAAATTCCGTATATGGTCAACAAGGCGTTGGAAATCAAGCACATATCCGACCTCGCCAACGAAAAGAAGATCGAGGACATCGTTCACGCCAACGACGAATCCGACCGCAAGGGCCTTCGCGTTGTTGTAACGCTTCGACAGGGCGCGATTCCCAACGTGGTAGTCAATAAGTTGTTTAAGTTGACACAATTCCAGACCACCTTCAACGTCAACAACATCGCCCTCGTGAAAGGCCGTCCGAAATTGCTGAACCTCAAAGAGTTGATAGTATGTTTCGTGGACCACAGGCTTGAAGTCGTCGTCCGTCGTTCGCGCTACGAACTCGAACAGGCTCAGAAAAAGGCGCACATCCTGCAAGGCTTGCTCATCGCACTCGACCACTTGGACGAGGTAATCGCCCTCATCAGGTCGTCCGCAAACCCCGACATCGCAAGGACGGGACTTATGGAACGTTTCGGACTGTCAGACGCACAGGCGCGCGCAATCCTCGAAATGAGGCTTCAGAAACTCACCGGCCTCGAACGCGAAAAAATCAAGAACGACTACGACGAGATAATGAAATACATCGACTACCTCAACGAAGTGCTCGCTAGCCGCGACAAACAGATGCAGGTAGTCAAGGAAGAACTTCTCGAAATAAAAGAAAAGTATTACGACGAGCGCAGGACTTCGATAGAATACACCGCCTCTGAGAACTTCAACCCCGAGGATTTCTACGCCGACGACGACGTTGTAATCACAATCTCAAAACTCGGCTACATCAAGAGGACGCTTTTGTCAGAGTTCAAGACGCAGCACCGTGGCGGCAAGGGCAGCAAGGGCAGCACCACCCGCGACGAGGACTTCATCTGCCACATGTTCAGCGCGACGTGCCATAACACCATGCTCTTTTTCACGAAGAAAGGCAAATGCTTGTGGCTCAAGGTTTACGAGATTCCCGAAGGCAACAAGACCTCCAAAGGCCGCGCAATCCAGAACGTCCTCAATATCGAGAGCGACGACTCCGTCATGGCATATATCAATGTCAAGACCCTCACTGACCCGGAATATGTCAACAGCCACAATATCATAATGTGTACAAAGAACGGTATTATCAAGAAAACACCGCTCAGCGAGTATGCAAGGCCGAGGGCAAACGGCATCATCGCCATTAACATTCGAGAGAACGACGAACTTCTTGCCGCTAACCTCACGAATGGTACTAATGACATCATACTTGCAGTCAGGAGCGGTAAAGCCGTCAGGTTCAAGGAGACAGATGCAAGGCCAATTGGCCGCACGGGTTCGGGCGTCAAAGGCATCACCGTGCCGGAGGGCGACGAGGTAGTTGGCATGGTGGTTGCTGACGAGAATAACAGCGAAGAGAACATCCTTGTCGTCTCGGAACACGGTTACGGCAAACGTTCGCAACTCGATGATTACCGCGTGACATCGCGTGGCGGCAAGGGCGTGAAGACCATTAACATCACAGACAAGACTGGCCAGTTGATAGCCATCGACAAGGTTACAGACAACGACGACCTGATGATTATCAACAAGTCGGGCATTACAATCCGCGTCAAAGGCGAGACCGTCCCCGTGGCCTCACGCGCCACCCAAGGCGTGAAACTCATCGACCTCGGCCGCCGCAAAGACGCAATCGCCTCAATCGCAGTTGTGCCCAAGAGTGACGATGAGGACGAGGAAAATGCAGAAGGTGCGGAAAATGACGGCTCTGAGAATGTTGAGCAGAATAATGTTCAGGAATCCGCCGAAAATGCAACAATAGAAAGTGGAGACTCAACTCCGACGTCGGAAAACAGTGAAAATAACTAACTTACTAAACATACAAAAATGAAAAGAACACTATTGACAGTAGCAGTCGCAGCCATGTTCTGCAACGCTGCATTGGCGCAGTCCCAAGATGCGAGGAAGGTTGTCGATGGCTATAAGGCAAAAATCGAAGCCTCCGACCGGGACATCGCCGACGCCAAGAAAGGTGGACTCTCAAAGACGTGGGAAAACCGTGGCAAACTCTTCGTCGAGTCAGCAAAAGCCAACACTAAAGGCGTTTATGCCTCGATGCCCGCAGCAAAGTCTGACGCAAACCTCTTCAACAATCTTGAACTTATCATGGGCGCGCCTAATGAAAAGAAGGCAGAAGGCGACATGGAACTTTGGGTATATCCCACTGTAACATACTACATCCAAAATGGTCAGGTTCAATACTGGAAAGAAACATACGTGGCTGACCCAGACGCACTTGGCAAGGCTGTTCAGGCGTATAAGAAAGCCGCCGAACTGGACCCCAAAGGTGCATATAAAGATAAGAAAAGCACAATGGATTTGGTCAAGGACCTCAGGTCGACTTTGTTCAACAATGGTATTAACGCATACCAGTTGAAGGACTTCAAGTCTGCTGCTAACAATTTCGCCAACGCACTTGAACTCAGCGACTTCCCGAAGGCTGAAAATGACACGGCCATCAGCGACGGACAGATAGCATACTATGCTGGACTTTGCGCCAATGATGCTGGAGATAAGACTCAGGCGGAGAAGATGTTTAAGAAGGCGGCTTCGCTCAACTACCAGGTCGGCAGCTGCTACCACTACATCTACACGATAACCAAGGAGAATGGCGACGAGGCTGCTGCCTTCAAGATCATCTCGGATGCGTATAAAAAATATCCGAAAGAGGAACAGCTTCTCTATGACGTAATCAACTACTACCTTGAGAAAAAACAGTATGACGAAGCTGAAAACTACCTCAACACTGCCATCAAATCACACCCCGACAACCTCATCCTTTACACTGTAAAGGCAAGCATGTATGTAACTAACTATGGTACAATAAAGGACAAATACAAGGCTGATGTCGACAAGATTTCGTCGCTCAAGAAAGAAGCTTTCCGCGCCAGGAACAACGCCGCAGAGAAAGCCCGCGTAGAGGGCGAGATTGTCGAGCAGCAGAAGGTTGCCGCTGCGACTAAATCCGACTACATGGCTAACCAGAAGAAGGCTGCTGACTGCTATGGACAGGTACTTGCCAAGGATGCTAACAACTATGACGCATTGTTCATGCTCGGTATCCTAAGTTACGACAAGGCTGAGATTGTACAGATTGAGAAGGACGCAATCCCGATGTCCGAGGACAAGGACGGCTCGCTTGCCGCTGCAAAGGACAAGGAAATCCACGCATATTGGAAGGAATCTTGCGAATGGTTTGAGAAAGCCCACAAGGCAAAACCGACCGAAGCAAACCCGCTCCAGAACCTCAAGATGCTCTACTACAAGCTTGGCGACACCGCCAACAACGCCCGCGTAAAAGCTGAGCTTGACAAGTTGTAAAAACGGACAGGAACCAAAGGCGTTCATCAGACAAATTATAACGAGGATGATGCTTTCTGAACTTGAAATCAACAAGTTTGGAAAGCATTTTCTTTTGTCGATGTGAAAAGAATTATTTCTTTTTGAGTTTTAGAAAAAAAATAACGGTCGTTTGTCCGCTGTCAATGCCTCGAGAAATGCACTATCCCAATGGGATACGGACAAGCAACCGCTTAATATCTTGTGTACAATCTCTAGTTTTTGACACTGCAAATGTCGGCACAAATATTAAGATAACAAAAAAAACGTTAAGAAATTGTTAAGTCTTATGTTATCTTAATTACAATAATCCATATTAGGCGTTTTTTGGGGCGGTAAAGCTGTGTTTGATGGCCGCCCCTCCCGCCTTGTTTTGTCTGATAATTGATATTCCAACCGCACGTTACACAAGCTGTACTTCCGTGATACGATGTTGCTTGAAGGTGTCGAGGTGCTGCCGTATCAGAGTGCGGACGCGATCGAACTTCTCAACGTCGTCCTTCTCGGTTATTCGTTTGAGGTTTGTTCGCAGACCGAGAATGAGTGTGTAGTTAGAATATCCGCGCATTTCGAGGGACAGCGGCATAAGGTCAAACACTACCACTGAATCTTCCGTGGGTACTGCCTTGTATAACTCGCCGCGTAGCGTGTTTAACCACAACGCCTCGGCTTTTGTACGCAAATCCGCATCTATCTCCGCGCGTGCGCCGGCAAGGTTGGGGGGCGCGTCGTATTGGGGGGTACTCTCTCCTCCCTTCGCCGCTTTCTTTGTGCTGTTTGGATGTCTCTCGATGTAGGTGAGTGCTGCCACATACGGGTCATACTTCCAGTGATACTGTGCCTCGTTGAGCAAGTAGAATTTCTTAAATTCAGAAGGTTTGAAAAAAATCTCTCTCTCTCTCAATATCGCTTCGACTTCATCCTGGCTGTATATTGTTTCAGAAAGAGAATTATTTTTTAAATATTCAGTATTAGAGGAAATACTGTTTACAGTATTCTTGTTTCCGTGTCTGTTTCCGTGTCTGTTTCCGTTACTGTTTCCGTTACCGTTACTGATACCGTTACCGTTATCAGTACCGTTACCGTCTCCGTTATTGATGCTGTTATTAATAGAGGATTGTGTCGCCTGTGGAGTTTGTGCCACTTTTTCCACTTGTGGCACTTGTGATTTTTTCTCGTGTTCAAGTTCCGCGAGCTTTTCCAGCTTCTCGCGCTAGCGTTGGTTGTACTCCGACTGCCGCTCGAGTTTGCGCTCGTATTTCGCATTGTTGGCGATGATGCCGTTGCGGATGTACACGAATGAAGCGCGCACAAGGTCAGGCACTTGCGGCAATTCCCTGCCGGTGGCGTAAGCGGTGATTATGCTAAGCAGCTGGCCGCGTCTCTCGAAGTCGGGGAGCAGTTCCTCCGCCGCGACCAGGTCGTCGGTGTAGAGGACGAAGCCCTTCTTCTCTTTTGTGTTTTTCTTGTCCTGTTTTTTCATATTCTTAGTTTTTTGACAAAAAAATAACGGTTAATTCCGCTGTCAACGCCCTAAGAAATGCGCTATCCCACAAGGAGATACGGAAGTAACCGTTTAATATCTTCGGTGTATTTCTTAGGTTTTGACGTTGCAAAGTTGCGGCAAAATATTAACATAACAAAAAAAAAACGTTAAGAAATTGTTAAATATTAATTGTCGTAAAAAACATGTGCGCATTAAGACAACTAAGACGCTTAATGCACAAAAAATGATTTTTAAGTGCATTAAGACGCTTAAAGTGTCTTAATGTACAAAATTTGTATTATAATCTAAGGTTTCGGGGCGGGTTTAGATGGGGGTGGCTGTGTGGGTTTGGGGCGGGGTTTCGTGGGTGGTTTGATTTTTTTTGCACCACTCCCTGCAATTTTTTTTTAAGATTTATTTGTGGTTATAAGTCAGGGTTTTATATTTGCAAAAAAAATTTCGTTATGTCTGCAAAAATACTCTACACACCGGCGGAGGTGATACTCCGAAACCCTGTTTTGCGCTCAATATGGGATGCGCAAAGCATAGGTTATTTGATTAAATTACAACTAATTAAGGCGGTAAAAACAAGCCGCTATAAGTTAGTGGATGAGGATGAGGTGCTGCGCTTCTTTTACTCCAATTTTCCAAAATTTTTGCACCACTCCCCTGTTGCGTAGCTTGTAGCATCGTGCTATCTTTACACACGTAAAAGCACAAGGCACGATGAAAAAAAGCAACAACGACATAGGAAAATTTTTATTAGTGGCAGCCATCGCGGGCGGTACGGCGTATGCCGTGTATTTGATACGCGGCGCGAAGGCAGCAAAATCTCTGCGCTATCAGCTTACGCGGGTGCAGCTTTACCAGTTTGCAAGCGCGGGTAATTTGGTTTTCCGTGTGTGGATGAACTTCACCAACTTAGAGCCTACGCAGCTAACTGTTACGCAGATGTATCTGGATGTATTTTTGAATTTCGGAGGCTCTCTGCATCGTGTCGGCACTCTCAACACCAACAACGCGCCAATCACCATCCCCGCAAATTCTACCGTCGCGCAATCCTTCGACATCACCGTGCCGTGGGCGAACCTTGGCGTGGCTACGCTCAAAATATTGTCCGGCTTCCTTACAGGCGGGCAGGCTAACTGGCCCACCGAGGCGGTTATCGACGGACAAATTAAGGCGTTAGGCTTTACAATCAAAGTTAATACTACCGTACCCTTCTCGGTCGGTGCATTGTCGAACCAAAACCAAACCGCGCAATAATGGGAGTATATGGCAACATAGGAGCGTTTAACGGTTTGGGCAAGCCCTCAATCAAATTGGAGTTTGAGGACAACGAGGCACTCGTTGCATTCTCTAAGAAGATGCAGGAAGACGAGCCCGCGCCCGTCCAGTGGAACGAGGAGGAGGAGATGTTTACTCCGGTGGAAGGGGTAAGGTTAAGCGAAAAAGATTTTTTTGATGCATTAGAGTATAATGCAGAGCCTTACGTTTATCGAGATTTTAACGAGCAAAATATAATATCCGTATTTGGACACCCTAAACACCGCAAAGATAGTTTTGGCAATGTTAAATATGCTTTTGAAATCAACACGCCTTTAAAAGGTTCAGAAAGTAAGGTTTATATTTGGAAGGATATGAACCACGCGCTTTTTAATAATTCTACAAAAGAGGATAGGTCGCGCTTTTGGACTATGATAAAGCCAACTATCGAGCGTCCCGCAATCGTATTTGAAAAGGGCGGAAAAAATCATTTTGTAAAGTGTTTTGAAAGCGGCGACGGGCGAAAGGTGCATTTTACATTTATCCCTGCATTAGTTAACGAAAAGAATATTAAAACCTTCATTGTTAGGGGTAAAAGGACGCAAGATGAAATATATAAGATTTATAATGACAAAAAAGGCGGCGGCTCGGTTTTAAAATATTTGGTGGGCTCCAATGCAACCATCAACGGGGCTGACTGGCTTTCCGAGCCTATTTTGTTTGTTGAATGCCGTCTTTATGCCGACAAAGATAATAGCAATATTTCAGACCGCCAAACATTTAGCGAAAAAAATTCGCTTGGCGCACCCGGCGATACCTACATCATAACAGACACGAGGACGCGAGCCCGGAAGGACTTGGAAGATACGGCGGCGTTCCGCAAATTCGACGTTAAAAAAGTGGAAGGCGGTATGACATCAGCGGCGGCGCAATCCGACGGCGGCGTGGTCTTAATTCCAATTTTCGACCTAAACTTTGATACAAAAAATTTTCAGAACCGCGAGGATGAGTACAGCGAAACAAGCGTTGACCGCATAATTGACGCGGTGGCGGATGGTGAATTTAACTGGGCGGTCTTTGACCCGATAACAGTGTGGCACAATCCTTCCGACGGCAAAATATACGTATTGAGCGGGCACAGCCGCAGCGAAGCCTTCCGTCGTCTTACTATGCAGGGCGCACAGGCGCAGGGCAGGAAGTTTGACAAAATACCCGCCAAAATATTTGACGGCACGTTTGAACAGGCGCGGGAACTGGCGTTAAATTCCAACACCCTATCAACGAAGGAGACCGACATAGAGCGAGCCAACTATTACAGGGAACGACGCGCAAAGTTGATGGAGCGCGGCGGCAAGCCGTCGGAAGTACGCAAGCAACTGTTAGAACTTGCACGGAAGAATGAAGGCAAAAACGCCAACCGCATTATATATTTATCGCATTTGACACCGCGCGGCATCACCCACGACGCATTAAAGAACCTGCAAAACTCGGGAACACAGGATCGTGAGCGAATGACGGTGGCGGCGGAATGGATAGGACATTTGCGCTATCAATTCCCGCAGCTTACAGAAATGCACGAAAACGAGCTTTACCGCTTTTTAATCACCAACGGACACTACGGCGCAGACGTGCGAAACTTTGCAGACTTCGCAAAGCGAGTACAGACAGCAATAGAAAAGAACACGAAATGGGGCAATTTTAACGCGGATAAGGCTTTAAATATGGAGCGCAACCTCGGCAAATCGGAAAATGAAAAACGATATGA
Organism: uncultured Bacteroidales bacterium; assembly: GCA_905234655.1. GTDB lineage: Bacteria > Bacteroidota > Bacteroidia > Bacteroidales > UBA3824 > UBA3824. Next base: position 9,370 of record CAJOJG010000003.1, on the reverse strand, counting down.
CGCGGAGCTTGCGCGGCTCAAAAAGGAATGGCAGGACGCAGACGACACACTGACGCGCAAATTAGGCGAATTTAAGGCAAGGCAGCGCAAAGACAACAGCATCAGCGACGCGCAAATCGTAGCGGCTGCACGACCTTACAAAGATGCTGCCCTTATCGCTAAGGCTAATTATTTAGCATTTAGGGACAAGCGCGGGCAATACTTACAGGCGGACGACAGGCAGATGGCGTTGTTTGGTAAGACCGCCAACAACGCGCTATACAACAACCTCGACATCCTCGATTGTCGCGGCATGAAGCCGACCTACAAGCAGCTGCCGAATTACGACGCATTTTTTAAGCCCGCCGCCAATAAAATTTCATTGAGGGGCTGGGGGCTGAATGATACAAAAAAACTGATTGCCGACATTTGCCGCACCAATTACAAGGAGTGCGCGGCGATTGCGCGGCATTTAAAGGCAGACACCAAACTGCAAAGCGCATTTAATTTGTGGCACTGGCTGCACCATAATATAAGATATGAGTATGACAGAGAAGGACGCGAAGAAGTTAGAACGCCTGCAAGAGTGTGGGCGGATAGGCATCGCGGTGTTGACTGTGACTGCCTTAGTGTGTTTGCTTGGTGCGTGTTAAAGTGTATGGGCTACAATCCCGCATTTGAGCTCGCGGCATTTAGGAACAAGCCCGCGTACTCACACATATACATCAACTTGGACGGCATAGTCGTTGACCGCGTGTGGTATGTTTTCAACAGCCGCCCGCCGTTCATCACGAAGACGGAGCTTTTCAAAGTTGGAATGTTAGACAATTTAGGACAACTATTTTAAAACATTAAAAATATGATACCTGTTTATGGACTTAGCGGCATAGATGGCGTGTACTCGCAGCCAACGGCGACGGCAGCACAGGCTGGCGGCGCGGCGCGTGTGGTGTTGCTTCACGGCAACAATCCCGACGAGCGCAAGGCGCAGGTGCTTATCGCGTTAAAAAACCGCGACCGCGATGCATACCGGCTCGCATCGCTTTATATGCCTTACGTAATCGACATAGACCCGACCGACGGCGGCTTCTTGTTTCCGTCGCAAGAACTGGCGGGTATTGCGGCGGCTGGCGAGGAAGAGTTCGCAGCATATTGCGCCTACCCCTACGCGACCGAGGACGGCAAGCAAGCAATACTCAACGGCCTGTTTAAGAAGATAGGCAATGCAGTCAAGAATGCTGCAAAGTCAGTAGCAAAGGCGACGACTTCAACGGTTAAGGCGGTTGCAAATACGACAAAAGCGGCTGTAAAATCGACCGTCAACGCGGTAAAGGCCACTGCAAATGTCGTAAAAGCTGGCGCACAGGCGGTAACAGGCAACACCAGCGCGGCGAAGGCGACACTACAAAAGGCAGGGCAGCAAGTTAAGGCTTCTGTGGTGGAGCCGGTGAAAACAGCCGTACAGACCACAAAGACGCTCACGAAGGATGTTGTGTTTATCAAAATCAACCCTGTAACGGTTATGATACGTAACAGCTGGCGCGGATTGATGGCTATTAATTTTTTAGGCATGGCAACCCGCCTCGGCGTTGGTCTTATGTCGTGGAGCGAAGCGGAGAAGGCGGGCTACACACGCGACGTTTACGACAAGGCTGTAAAGGCAATCGAGAGGGCAAAAAAACTTTACAAAAAGATGGGCGGCAACGCCGACAAGTTTGTAAAGTCGATTAAGAACGGCGCAAACAAAAAACCGCTGTTTTCTAAGGACATACGCCCTGACAGCAAGCTCAACTTCGCCAGCAGCGACACCGACGACGGCGAAACGACGCTCGGCGAGCCTGTAACAGTTGCAACGATGGTTGCAGCCTGTGTAGGCATCCTTACAAGCGTCTGGGCGTGGGTAAAGGACATTGTGCAGACCGTCAAGCAAAACAAGGAAAACAAGGCGGCACAGCAACAAGCCGAACAACAGCAGAAGGAAGCCGCAACGCAAAGGGCATACATCATCGAGCATTACGAAACAGACGCGAACGGCAACGTCATAGTTGACCAGTATGGGCGACCGATACCAAAGGGACAAATCGACGCTGACATCAAGGCTGTACAGGCAGCGGCACAGGCGGCACAGCAACAGACAAAGGAAGGCAACACAAACAATATTATTAAATACGTCGCAATCGGCGTGGCTGTCATTCTCGGCGGCGCGGTGATGATGGGCGGCAAAAAAGGCGGCAAACGTCGCAGGAGGTAACATTATGTATCAGATAGTAGCAGACACGATAGCGTCTTACAACGGTTTGGGCGCGGGTGGCGAAACCTTCACAAACGTAATGCAGGCGTTAACGCCAGTAATCAGTACAGCCGGACAGATAGCGCAAACCGCCATCAACGCCAAAAACAACCAAAACCCGAACCAGGCGACGACCTACACGGGCGGCAACACTTACACGCCGGTAGTGTACCAGCCGACGACGACCACCACGCCGACAACAACGACGGAGAAGAAAGACTGGACACCGTGGCTAATTGGCGGCGCAATCGCCGCAGTAGCGGGCATTTACTTAATAACAAGGAAATAAGACACCAGCGGAAAGAAAAGGAGGTAATTATGGCGATTGTTTTAGTAGAAGTAAACCGCAAGCCACAGCCAGCGGGCTGTAAGTGCAGCGCGCAGAACACGACGCGGACGGCAAAGCCCGACGCGGCGAAGGTGCAGCCAGTCGCACAGATGGCGGCGACAATGCCGGCGGCAACACCGGATCCCGGCAAGACGACGGAGGCGGCTGTGCCAAAGTCATACATGACAGCGTTTTTGTTGATGGCGACGTTTGGCGGTGTCTATCTTATTTCACAGTACAACAACAAAAAATAATGGAATAATTAACTAATATACAAATATTATGGCACAAGGTTTTATAAAAAAGAACTGGCAGAAGGACGCAACAAACGTGCTTATCGAGGCTGCAATTCGCAGCGCGGGCGGCATTGGTTCGGCTTTTGTGACCAACAAGGTATTCGTCCCCAAGAAAAACGAGAAGGGAGAGGAGAACAAGATGCTCTACAATATCGGAGGCCCGGTAATGACAGCCGTCGGCATCCTTGGCGACATGATGGTGGCAGACCCGAAATTCAAGGCATTTTTCCAAGGCATGAGTACCTACGGAGTAATGCACAGCATCGCGGTTATTGCCGACAAGAAAAAAGACGGCACAGGCGACTCCCTTGCATGGCTTAGCATCAACGGCCCCGAAGAGGACGCTGCCCTCATGTCCGGCGTCGGCGCACTCGGCACAACCACAGCAACCGACGAAAACTCCACCACGGCTAACCCGCCCGAACTCACAACATTTGCAGCCGGGCAGCGTCAAATCACCGACGGCGACGGCAAGACCTACAACAACGACTGGGCGTACCTTGCCGAGAACATCGACAACGCCGACCAAATCACCCGCACCGTCAACGGCCCCGAAGACGACGCAGCCGCATTGATGGGCGTTGACACACCAGAGGAAGCAGCCATTTTGATGGGCATGTTTTAAGCACACACACGAAATTATTAACCCTATAAAAAAGTAAAAATATGGCACTTTTGACAAGAGCACAGGAGTTTTTGAGGCTCAAAGTTTCGCAGATGTCCCCCGCTATGCAGCAGGACTTCGAGAACGGCAACCTCAACTTTGCAGACAGCGTTTATTACAAGAGGTACGAAATCACCGGCATTGGCGGCATGGTTGACATCCTCAAAAACGACGACAGCATCGTCGATGGCTTCTGCAACATCAGCAAACAGAAAATCAAACAAGGTTGCGCAATCATGATTGACCGCATAACCGTAAGGCTTGGTTACATCGCTGCAACCAGCACAAACGCAAACGCGGCGCAAATCAATTATTTGCCCGTGGCAAACCTCGGAACGGTTGACCCCATCGTTACCAACTCGGAGCTTGAAGTTGACGTGGCACAGCTCAACATCTTCCAGGCCCCAATCAACTCATTCTGCCAGGAGAGCATCGGCATCAACGGCGAGAAGGATGGCATCATCCTCACCGCGCCCAAGCTCATCACCGACTCGCAGGAAATCCAATTCCGCCTCCACGTTCCGCAGGGCCTCACCATCAGCGGCACGACAAACCGCTACTTCATTGAAGTTGCATTGAGGGGCGCGGAAATTCGCGTTAAGTCGTAAGAATTTAGGTCTTAGGAATAAAAAAAGCCTGCACACAGAGGGGAGCGTCGCACAGGGTCGCGAGCGTGGTTCGTTCCGCGCCCCCTCGCTAACTAATAAAATTTTATTGAAATGGCAAACACACTGATACAAAAATATTACTTCACGATACCGGCGACGACAGGCACGAATGTTTACTCTTACAATTTTAAGAGCGACGAACTCTACCAATACCTCACCGGCATCGCCTGCCCGCTTGTTACGGCATTGCCGACGGCGGACAAAATCGAAGTAGAGTTTCGCGACGACTTCAAGAGCATCTTATCCTTCTCGCCCGCGCCCAACTGGTGCAAAAATACCGCGTCGGTGGATTACGACCTCACAAACGTTTTTCGCCCCGTTTTCAGCAAGAGCGCGGGCAAAAACTATTACCTCAACGTGAAGGTAACAAACAGCGCGGCGGCGTTTACCTTCGTGGCGTTGTCCCGTCAGTCTAACGAGCCGCCAGTCGTTAATATTTTCGGTCAGAATGTCGAAAACTACGACATGCAGTCGTTTACGGTGAAGGCGGCGGCATTGGGCGCAAATTACAACATCAACCTCCCCTCCGACTTTAACGCCGTGGCGGGCATCAATTTTGTTGGCGGCGACAAGACGAACATCGGACAGATTGCGCTGGATGTCAACGACAACTTCAAAAACCTGTTAGACCCCGTGCCGGTGTCTATCTTGACGGTTACCGAGAACCAAGGCTACGACAAAACCTTCTTCCCGCTGTCCTTCATGTCGAAAAACAAGCAAGTCAACCTCCGCCTTACGCCACTGGCCCCGATTGCGGCGTACACGCCGAGCGACTTTACTGTAACATTCTTATTAATTCGCTAATAGTATGAACGTTTTCGACTACATAAGAAACTACGCAAAAACACACAACATCGAGAACTACAACCTCAAAAGCCGTTACGTTACTAAGGCGGACATGGCGGCGCGGATGCAGTTTTCCGGCGGCGTGGCGTTCTTTTACCGTCTGTTTGCGGAAGGCGAAATTGCAGACATCGCAAACGTTGGTAAAAAGTTTTTGGAGATAGACACGCCTACTGACTACTGGGACTTGTCGCCGGTTGTCGAAGTTGTCGATTTTGGCGCAATTCAGAAGGTCTGCACGGATTTTATATTTAGCGCGGACAACACGCTGGATTTTAAACTCTACGAAGGCACGGCGGATGCTATGTTTGACAACATTACAAACCTTTGCGCGCAATACATATATATGTCGCCTTTGACAGTCGAGAAGGCGGCAAAAACAGCGAAGGCAGACGACGAGGAGCTGTTTGTAAAAGTAAAAGTTAACCAATAATAATATAACAATCACAACAACAAATGTTAACACGAGATTACATATTAAACCACATCCGACAAACCAAGTACCAGTGCTGGGCGTTGTTCGTCGTGCAGAACTATAAGCGCATACCGCTGTATTTCTACAACGGCGACGACTTCGAGGAAGGCGACACGGCGGAAGGCAAGGCGGAAAAGGCGGTCGCCCGGCTCACATCCATCTTGCGCGACTACCCGGCGGATGCTCATTTGAGCATCGACTTGAAATCGTCGAAGGGCGCGAACGGCTCACAAGGCACAATCGGACCGCTGGAATTTACCAACCGTGACAAGGACGACGCGCCAACAATGCCAGCCGCGCCGCAAGGCTTCAGTGGCTTCGGTTTCGTCCAGCCGCCCGCCGGTTGGGTGTCGGAAGAAACGCTCAACGGCAAGCTCGAAGCAATGAAGGCTGAGAATGAGCAGCGCGTCAATGAAATTTTATTCAAGCACAAAGAGGACACCTTCAAGGAGCAATGCAGGCGGGAACGCCGCGAACTGGAAGAAATGCGCAAAGAACTGCAAGATGAGCGCAAGAAATACGAATCGAACACTGGGGCTGCGGCAGAAACGTTAGTTTTTGCGGTAAAAAAGATTTTGGGCGAACTATTCCCGCAGCTGCCATTCGCACAGACGGCAACGCCGCCGCCGCAATTATCGGGAGCGGCGGAAGACCCGGCACAAAACAACAACGTTGACCCCAAATATAGGGCTGTGGAGATTTTGGCTAATTCGCTGTATGAGAACCCAGACCTCACAAAAGAGGACATAAACAACATCACACAAGCAATAAATCAGCGGGCAAAGGCAAATGAGCCACAGCCCGCGCCATCACAGGCAGCACAGCCGCAGTCGCCGGTGGTCAACTTTTACACCGGCGAGGAGGACGGTTACGAAAATGTTTAATTTTCTACACAAAGGAGGCAACAGTTCTGCCACCATCGCAGCCGCGCCCGACATCGAAACGCTGACACGGCAACTCACAAACGCCATCAAAGCGCAGTTTGCAAACGGCAACATCACCGCCGCAGAGCTGCAAAAATTAGTGCAGCTTGCCAACGACGGCGCAAGATTGCGCGGCGCATTAAAATATTTATAAAAACACAAATAAACAGAATATTAACCATAAAAATTTACGACTATGGCAACAAAGAAACCCGCAAAGCCTAAGTTGAAGAAAGCCCCGAAGATGCCGAAGGCTTCGGCATCGATCGAGACGTGGAAGAGCTTCGACAGGCGTTCCAAGGCAATCGATGCAGAAAACAGCAAGAAGATTGCAGAGTACAAGAAGGCACTCTCCGCATACGAAGCGGAGCAGCGCAAAAAAGAGAGTATCAAGAGACAGGCAGAAAAAGCCAAGGCAAAACTCGCGGGTTTTTAGCCCGTAGCAGCAACTTGTTGTGATTGTTGCGGCGGTGTGGCATCAGCCCGCCGCCGCATATCGCAACACAATAAAACGGCATGACATGGCAGAGAATAAGACAAATACAGGCTTGTTGGTTGCGGGCGGGCTCATACTGTTGGCTGGCGGCGCGCTCCTCTATTTCAAAAACAAGACAAAGAAGGACACGCAAAACGAAAACAAGGCGCTCGACAACCTAACAAGCAGCGACGAAACACGACAGGCAGCGGAATTAAAAAAATACCTTAGTGTTTCGGAAGTGTTCGGTGTCGGCTTTGTCGCAAACCCTTTGACATCAAACCAATATGGCTGCGCAAACGTCTGCAACGAAATCACCAACTACCCCGGCGTACAGGCGAAGTTTTCAGCACTTTGTGAAAACAAATACACCCTGCAACGTGCATTTGAGAGCGGCTTGACAGACGCACAATATAAAGAATGCCTCGACCTGTTGAAGGCTCAAAAAGTAGTTACGACAAAAGAGTCTCAGGTGTTTATATTGGACGATCGGGCTTCTATATCGAGCAACCGCTACAAAACCATGCCGGCAAACACAATATTAGGCTCTTTGATTGCATCCGGCTATTACTGGGTCGATTACGACAATTATCAAAAAAGCTTTTCGTCGTATATGTTTTTCAACGGTTTCGACGCTAATAAAAAGCCTGTTTACGCCTTTGTCGAAAAAGACAACGCCACGCTCGTAACGCCAAAATAAGGAGGTATCATGACAGCAGCACAATTAGTACCATACATACAAAACTTGATAGAAGGCGGCTATTACCACCCGGATATGTACAAGGTCAACCCGAGGCTGTTTTCGTATGTCAACGGGCAATATAACGAGAAAGTCGCACAGGCTTACGCAAATAGCGGCGAGACCATGTTCGGCCTTGACAGGAAGGCGGGCGCACCGCTCACGACACAAGGCGCAGCGCAGGAGGCTTTTTGGCAGCTTGTTGACCAATACTACACAAAGCACCACGCCGACACATCCTACTGGTGCGACATGGCAAACGGCAAGAAGGCGGACATCCCGGCAAGCGTCGGACAGCAACTCCGACAATACGGCAGCGAGATTATATTGTCGATATTGGCGACGTACACCAACACCTACCTGAAAGACACGACGGTAAAAAACACAATCTACAACTACCCACCGCTCCTCTTGCAATTCCTTTATGCAGCGTGGAACGGCCCGGTGTTTTTCGGCAAACTTGCCAACGTGGTAAAAAACGCCATCGCCAGCGGCACGACAGACCCGGCGCGTATTTATGCGCTGGTGTCGGATTATCGCCGTAAATACAGCAGTCAGTTCGCCATCGGAGCGGACAAACTCGACAGTATTGTCGCCAAACACCTTGGCGGACTTCCAACCAAGGCGGCATCCAGCGGCAACGGCGCAAAATGGCTGTTAATCCTGTTGGCGGCTGTCGGCGTTGGATGTTTTATATTTAAAAAGAAATGAGCATGGAGATAATGATAGAGACATTTCAAAACTTCGCCTTCCCCGTGGCGGTCTGCATCGTTTTGTTTTACACGTGCTTCTTTATCGTGAAGCGCGAACTGAAACAGAACGACGACGCGGCGCGGCTCATCAGCGAAGCAAACGAGAAACACGCCCGCTATTTGCAGGAGCAAAACAAGGAACTCACGGCGATAATCGCGGACAATACAAAGGCATTTAACGCGCTTATCGACGTATTGAACGAACTAAAAACGACGCTAAAATGATAGGTAGCATATACACCGAAATAACCCGCGACGCTTGGACGACAGTCCCGGGCCGCAGCATCCGTCCGGTTTACAACGCCGACGGAAACCCCGTAAAACTCACCTACATACAAGACGGCGAGGTCGTGTTCGTTAAGCATTTCGAGTACGACACAGACGGCAATGTTACGTTGATATTGTGCGACACTAACGACGATTAATATGAAAGGATATTTTTATAACCCGCTCCTCAAAGAGGGCTTCCAAAAAATACAGGACGTACCCGAACCGCCCGCGCCTACCACCATCGACGACGAACTCTCGCCGACATCCACAAACCCTGTACAAAACAAGGTTATAACAAACAAAATCGACGAAATTACATCGGACAGCATCGATATTGATGTTAGCACCTTGGCGGAATTTGTGGCGGCGGTCGAGCGTAGCGCGGAGGTATCTGTGCGCATCCATTTGCGCGACAATATCAGCCTCGTTGAGGACTTGTCCGTAAATCTCGACAACTGCCAAATTTACGGACACGACAACCGTATATTCTTGGAAAATCACACCTTTTTAATACAGGGCGAATATTGCTATTCCTAAATTCCGAAAGTCATTTTTTTTCTGTTAACCCAAATTATTTGTAAATTGCAGTTTTGTCCCGAAGAGGCCGGATGTAAAGTATGCGTTACTTATGGGATTTGATGCAGGCACAACTCCCCCCACCCAAAAAC
>CAJOJG010000002.1 GCA_905234655.1 uncultured Bacteroidales bacterium | reverse complement strand
GTTGACATCTGTTGCCTCGAATTTGCGCGTCACTTTCGTTTCAGAGCCGTCCTTTGCCTCGTAGGCGATTTTGGAAAGGCTCTCGCCGGATTCCACGCCTACCCTGAACGGGATTACGACGGTGTTGCTTTCCTCGACCGAAACGACTGGTTCGGGCGAGGGATGGACATTTTAGAGGTCATGTGGCACGGTGTGCCAAACGCCGTAAAAAGTGCCTTAAAAATGGGTTTAAGCGGCGATCCTGTGTGCAAGTATCGTGCCATTGTCGTAAAGTTTACGGTACTTATTTCAGTTTTTCGTCGGGGCAAAGTTGGGGATAATTTTTGGATTTTGCAAGAGGAAGTGTGTTAAATTTTTGCGATTTCGTCGGGGGGGGAGGGGCACCCCCCGGAAATCTCATGCAGTCTTAGTCCTCAACCTCAATGCCCCAACCTTTCAGCTTGTTGGAAATGGTCTTGGTAAGCGTCTTGTAGGGATTACCAAGGCTGCGGGCGTCGAGGTCGATGATGTTCTTGAACGTGTTGAGTTCGTCGGCGGGGATTATGTCCAGTGCCATGACTTCGCTCGCAAGGCCTTCCTTGTAGGTGAGGATGCCACGGTCGGCAATCTTACATTCGTCGATTTTAGTGAGCGTGTCGACACGTACCATGATGCGGCGGGCACTCTTATTCTCCTTTGTGATTATGAGCACAGCGTCGTTGTCGTGGCCAATGGACGCAAAGACGAGCTTCGAGGTCGAGTTACGCTGGTAGATATTATAATCGTTCTTCTCAAGCAACTCGTCCACCGGAGCTTTTGCAATCGTGCCGTCGGCATAGCCCAAGACAAGGTACGCGTCGCGCTCGTCGTCAAGGATTGCCAAGGTAAGCAACTGAGGGTCATAGTCATAGTCCGTGACCTTGCAGAACTTATAGTCGGGCATGAACTTGAAGAAGGCTATTGGATACGGAGCGTCAGTGCCCTCGAGGTTGTTGAACCTGATGCGGCTGGTATGAACCAAGTCCTCGGTATGGATTGAGGTTGTCGCCGTTGAGGGCATGGAGTCCTCCTTGCGCTGGAAAGCGGCGAGCGTCGGATCCAATGGCGTGGAGTCCTCGGTAGGAAGATTGGCGACAGAACTTGTGTGGGGATCCTCGTCGACGTCCGACTTCATCGCATCGTAAACGCTGTTAAGATGCTCGTCGAACTCACGGGTGTAGTTAGACTCCTTAGTCGCAGAGCCCAACTGTCGGTTGTGGGAGTTGTACCACTCGAACTCCTCGCGCGTCAAAGCCCTCTTCGAGCTTGCCGTCCTTACCCACCACTGTCCTTCGTACTCGACGCCATACGGGAACGGCTCGATGGTCACGATCAGGACATCCTTTTCGTGGTTGTCAGGGTCGTAGTTAATGCTCTTCACGAATGTAGCGACAACATTATTCCAGGTCATCGCGATTTTGTCGGAGAGGTAACGCTGGTACTTGTCCTTGTCGCCCTTGAACTCGGCGTATTTGAGGTCGCCTTCGAGTCCCACACCTGCGCCACAGTCGTTAACGCCGAGGTAGAGCGTGCCGCCGTTTGTATTCAGGAAGGAGGCGATGACTTTAAGTATGTTGCGGGTCTGGAGCTGGAGGTTAGGGTTGTTCATGTCGCCCGGAGCGTACACGATGGACTGCTTGTATTCAGTCGTGAGATCCTCCACGCCCGAGCCGTATGTCACGAGGTGGCTTTCGAAGCCCTTAAGCCTCAAGGTCTGCTTTATGCGGTTATGGATGTCTATCGCCTGGCTCTCCATGCCCTGCGCTTTCATGATGTTAAAGCCGAGGACAAGCGAGGCAAGCGTCTGGTGCATTCCCTGGCCGGTGGTGTAGCGTTGAAGGAGTTCCTGCTCATGCTCCGGCTTGCCGAGGAAACTTACAATCTTAAGCTGTTCGTAACGCTCCTTGAGCAGCATGTTGCTGTTGAACATGTCGGCGTTAGCATTGTCGAGGAGTTCGAGTTTTGCCTCGTCGACGTAGTCGTTCACGGCGAAGTCGTGGAGCATGGCGATGAGGTCCATCCTGCCCTTGTAGTACGCCGCCTGCTGTTCCCAGCCGACCATCAGGCACAATATCCTGGCGAAGCCGAGGTAGTTGTACGACTTTATGTACTCGTTGTCGATTACCGACATGCGGTCTATGGCGCGGATAATTTCCTTCATGTATGTCACGTCGAGGAGTTTGTCGCTCTCCTGGATGTCCTCCTCCTGGACTGCCGAGACTTCCTCGTCGGGCAGCGCGACGTACCTCATGAGGTGCCTGAATGCGTCCGGCAGGTAGAAGTCCTGCTTTTCGCTGCGGCCGATGATGTTGCAGTTGACATGGAACGTGCCGGTGCCTGTGGACTCGTACTCTGCGACAACGACGTCGCCTTTCTTGAATGTCTCGTTAATCTCGTTAAATCCGCCGAGGGAGATTCCCACGCCTTCGCGCGAGATGGCCGGCACTCGTCCATTATAAATCTGGTCGCTGCCTATCGAGCACACAATCCGGTCTTCATACGAATAGTAGCCGTCCGAGATGAGATCCTTGATGATTTGTTGCATCGAGAACACGAACTGCCCGTCGTCGGTGACGTCGATTATTTTGGCCTCGAACACAAGCCTTTCGCCGCGCTCTGAGAGGAAGTCGCTTTCGAGCATCGACACTGAATACGGCACAATCTGGTCGACGCGGATAAAGCCCTCGCCGCCAATTTCGTCCACAATCTTGCAGGCGAACACACCAAAGGCGATGTTCTTGACGATGATTATCTTCACAATGTCCTCGACGATATGCCTGCGCTTCTTTGTGACGACGGCCTTTATCTTAATGTCCTTCTCGCGGAAAATCTCCTGCTCTATGTCGCGCCACAGCGACTCGTAGACGGTCATGTTCTTACGTCCCACTGGCACTTTAACGGTCTTCTTCTCGACGTAGACCTGCATGTTTGCCCATAGGCCGAGGTCTTTGGGCAGGACGCCCTTCGAGAGGCTGCTGCTGCCGGAGTACAGCGCGATGCCTTCGTCTGACACGACGAGTTTCGCTTTTCCGTGTATATAACTGCTTGTGGTCTTTATACGTGAATCGGCCACAGAGGCCACATTGTCAATGAAGAACGGGATGATGTCTGTGCCGGTGTCGGCTAATGTGAATGAAGGCAGGACGTATGTCGAGTTAAGAAGGTTCGCCAGGGTCATGTTGATGATTTCCTTTGGCGAGCGTGTCGATACGTATGTCGAAAGCGAGCAAAGCCTTGAGATGTTAAGCCTGATGTCTATCTCCTCGAGATCCTGGCGGTCGCCGATAAGAAGGAACTGGATCGAGAGAGCCTGGATGAGGTTGTTGACAAGTTCTCGGTTGTTTTTCTTACGGTCGAGGTTCCATATAGTTTCGTTGACGTATATTTCGAGAGCCTTGATAAGCGTGGTTCTGAAGGGCTCTTTAAGCCACAAGTCCAAGCCCCACTGTCGGAGGATTGTGAATAATGCGGGAATCCTCGCTTCCATAAGGTCGTGGTCGTCAAGGAAAAGGCACGACATGATGTTGAAATTCTTGGCGGGGTGGTAGACGTAGCCGGACTTGCGTAGTTTCTCGAAAAGGCTGTCTATGTATAGCTCGTTCTTGCCGCTTTCCTTAAGCCTTGCCGCCTTTATGTAATAACCCATGAGCTCGATGAGCGTCGTCAAACGCTGCTGGTAGAACTCGCGATCCGATAGTTTGCACATCTTGAAGAACTGCGAGAGCTCCATAAAGTCGAAACAATCTTTCCTGATGCTTACCAAGTCGCTCTTGGATTCCATAAGGCTCTTAATCCACCGGTGGCACTCGTTTTCGTATGAGTTTCCGCTGTCGATCATCAGGAGCATGGTAATGAAGGTCTTAGTGTTCCATTTTACGTCCATCTCCTTGAGTATCTGTCCAATCATTGTCTCGCCGACCTGAACATCCCGCTTTACGATGTCGTCAGTCTCCACAAGCGCGATTCTCGGATGGCTGGCAGTGGCCTTGTAATCAAGGACTTTGCACTGTATGTTCTGGCCTTTTGATAATTTGTAGCGGTTAGTCCCTTGCAGGTAGCACGGGAAGCCCGTCGTGTCCAACAATTCGCAATAATCGTTGTCAACCCTGTTAATGACGAATGAGTAAACCTTCCCAATCTGGAAGTCAATCGTCGATTTTGCTTTTGCCATTAAATTTGATAATTTTTATATGTTTATATTAATTGCATTTTACAAGTATTTTTTCTTTTAACACGGAAAACACTGATTTCACAGAATCGTTTTATCGGAAGATTAATCATAAAAATATTAAGTATTTCTATGATTTGAAACTCACGGAACCATATTCCGTGTATTCTGTTATAAAAAATAACTTGTTATTTTTTTATAATTCGTGGATTAAATTAAATCCGTGATTTCCGTGTGTTCTGTGTCAAAAAAAAACACATGTTACTTGCTGAAACGTCGGTCAAATATACCCAACATTTTTACAAGCCCCTAAATTATAGAAAAAACATTACTAAAAAAAATATGCAACATTTTTTAACAACATATTTTCAATGTCGGTTATTTTCATAATTTCCACGGCAGCCGCTCCCAAATCCAGTCAGGTATTACTTTCCAAAACTGGACCAAGAACCAGTATTTCCAGTCTATGACCGCCACACGCCGGCGGCACTTCTTCGTGTCCCCGCTGCCGAGCATGTCGAGCGCCACAGACGGAGCGTCGTCCGAGGCTACGTCGAGAGCCACAGCCCTTACCCTTTCTGGCGCAAGCTTCACAAGCCCGTCCAACCGCTCTACTCGCCGCGCAGCCACAGTCACGCGCCACCCAGATTCGACATAAAGTTTTGCGACCCCGTAGCCCAAGCCCGACGAAGCGCCTACAATCACGATATTTTTCATAAACCACATTTTTTGTTTCTGTGCAAATATAGTCAGATTTTTGATAATTCGACAAAAATATGTAATTTTGCATCGAACACAAACAAACAATTAAAAATGCGACGCAGGACAGGACAAATATATGAGAATGTGGAAATCACGAACATCGCCGCCGAGGGCAAGGCAATAGCCAAGGTCGACGAGATGGTGGTTTTCGTAAAGGGCGTTGTGCCGGGCGACATAGTGGACATCAAAGTCGTCAAGAGGTCAAAGAAATTTTGTGAGGCAGTGCCTACCGCCTTCAAGAAATATTCGGACGAACGCGCAGAGCCGGTTTGCCAACATTTCGGCACATGCGGCGGGTGCGTATGGCAGATGTTGCCATACGACAAGCAGCTCAAATACAAGCAGCAGCAGGTCGAGGACGCGCTGACACATATCGCCAAAGTCGAGATTCCAAAGGTCTCGGACATACTGCCGTCGGAGAACGAATACTATTACCGCAACAAGCTCGAATACACATTCTCGTCGCAGCGGTGGCTTACCGCCGAGGAAATGGACGTGCCAGACGACAAGAAGCAGCTCGAAGGCCTCGGGTTCCACATCCCCGGACGTTTTGACAAAGTATTGGACATCAAGAAGTGCCACCTTCAGCCCGACCCGTCCAACGACATCAGGCTTGAGGCAAAAAGGTCCGCCATAGAAAACGGACTGTCGTTCTTCGACCTAAAGGAGCAGACCGGCTTCCTGCGCAACATCATAATCCGCAATTCCACAAGCGGCGAAGTCATGGTAATCATTGTGGTCAGCGACGACGACCGCGAAAAGCGCGAGCCGCTCATGGCACACCTTTGCGAAAAGTTCCCACAGATAACCTCGATGATGTATTTCATAAACGGAAAGCGCAACAGCGACTATTCCGACCTCGAGGCTCACCTCTACCGTGGCGACGACCACATCACCGAGCAGATGGGCGACCTCAAGTTCAACGTCCAGGCCAAAAGTTTCTACCAGACGAACTCGCGCCAGGCATTCCGCCTGTACTCGGTCGCGAAAGAGTTTGCCAAACTTACTGGAAATGAAGTTGTTTATGACCTTTATACCGGCACTGGCACGATTGCCAACTTCGTTGCGCGCGACGCGAAGAAGGTCGTCGGCATCGAGTACATCCCCGAGGCCATCGAGGACGCGAAAGCAAACTCCACGCTTAACAACATCACAAACACAGTATTCTACGCCGGTGACATGAAGGACATCCTCACAGCGAACTTCATCGACATCAACGGCAGACCCGACGTGATAATCATCGACCCGCCACGCGCCGGAATGCACCCCGACGTTGTAAAAACCATACTCGCCGCCGCGCCGGGACGGATAGTCTACGTCAGCTGCAACCCCGCCACCCAAGCCCGCGACGTGCAGATGATGGACAGCGACTATAAAGTGCTTAAAATCCAGCCTGTGGACATGTTCCCGCAGACCCACCATGTTGAAAATGTGATACTTATGGAGCGGCGGAAGTGATGGGAAGAATTGTGAAAAAGCTTGCGATGATGTCCGTGGCGGTCTTCGTCCTTGTACCTGCCACACTCTCCGCACAGTCGCGCAAGACTGTGACCGGCTACCAGGAGCGTATCCCGAACTCAAACGCCGAGCTCAAGTGCGATGGCGTGAGGATAACGCAGACCATGTACATCGACAGCATCTCAGGCTACCACAATGGATTTTGGATTAGCAAGGGCGGCCGCATCGAAAAGGCGTACTGGTCAATCAGGCAGTCCGACAGCTGCATCGGCTACGAACTTAAGCCCGGCTTCTACCAGGTCTACCCGAACATCGTCCTGCCAGCCGACACTGCGAACATAACCCTTTGGTTAAAAGAAAAATAGCATATTAAAGACAATCTCAATCCGATGGACATCACCATATATACCGACGGCGCATCGCGTGGCAATCCCGGACCGGGCGGCTACGGCGTCGTGCTGATTTCCGGCCCGTACAGGCGCGAAATCGCCGAGGGTTTCCGCAAGACGACAAACAACCGCATGGAACTCCTCGCAGTGATTATCGGCCTCGAAGCCCTCAAAAGACCGGGCATGAACGTGACAATATATTCCGACTCAAAATATGTCGTGGACAGCGTTGAAAAAGGCTGGGTATGGGGCTGGGTAAAAAAAGGCTTCAAGGACAAGAAAAACCCCGACCTGTGGCTGCGTTTCCTCAAAGTTTACGGACAACACACCGTCCGTTTCGTATGGATAAAGGGTCACAACGACACGCCCGAAAACGAGCGGTGCGACCGCCTCGCCGTCGCCGCTGCACTGGACAAGTCCAATCTCAAGGTCGATGTCGGATTTGAAAAAAGCGAAGTCCTCGCGCTTAATCTTTAAAAGCGAATTTGGTCAACCAGAAATCCTATAATTGGCTGTTTATCAACTGCAATTCCACCTGGTCTTCCCAGCCGGTGGAAATGCGGTGCCACTGCCGGAGTACGCCACATTCTGTAAATCCGCACTTCGAGAAAAGCCGGCGGCTCGCCGTGTTGCCTACGCCGACGCGGGCGTGGAGTTGATGGAGTCCGAGAACGTCGAACGAGTGGCGGATAATCATATTAAGCGCGCACGTGGCGTAACCCTGCTGACGGCTGCCTTCCTCGTTAATCGAAATTCCCACAGACGCCCTCATGTCCGGGACTGCGACATCGTACAGGTCTATAAGTCCCACAGGCATTGACGTGGAGTTTTCGACGATGACAAGCCTAAGCTGGTGGGCTTCAAAAACATCCCTTGTCAATGAGTCGGCGATGTACTCGTACAAAGCATGACGCGAGAATGGGGCCAAGGTCGAGCTTACGTTCCATATTTTGGGGTTGTTTTCCCAGACGTAGAGATATTCAACGTCCTCTGGCTCAAGGGCGCGGAGAGTTATGAGGGAGTCTTTCATCTGTTGATGTCGAGCAGTCCGTCCGGGATTGTGATTTTAATAGTCTTTATCGTGTCGTTTTCGGCGAGGACTTCGGCGGCGTTAAGCGGCACGAGGATTTCTTCGCCAAAAGAATTGTGGATAATAATCAAAGGATTTCCCGGAATGTCGTCAACGTCCACAATCTTTCCAAGAAGGGTGTCGTTCTGGTCGAACACGTCATAGTTTGCATACCTGAAGTCCACGCTGTCCTCATCGTCGTCAGCCTCATCGACAATGAGGTCGTCATTAGAGACATAGACCGGCTTTTTGAGGACTTGTGCGGCATCCTCGTTGGACTTCATGGTGTCGAACCTGAGCGAGATGTCGCCATTCTTGGCGTAGAAGACAGAATCGTCCTGAATAAAGAAAGGAACCAAGTACCCGTCCATTTCGACGAGTACAGGTTCCTCTGAGTTAATGTCATAAGAAGGATTGTCGAATCTAAGCACGACATCCCCTTTAGTGCCTTTGAATGCAACGATTTCGCCAAGTTTAGTCAACTTGGACTTGTCGAAGTATTTACTCAGCTTTTTGTTCATCAGCGGCAGGAGCTTCAGTTGTTGCTTGTTCAGCCTCAGCGTTTTGAGCGGCAGCGGCGGCTTCTTCTTCAGCCTTCTTGGCGGCAGCGGCGGCCTCGGCTTCAGCCTTCTTTGCAGCAGCGGCGGCTATCATGGCTTCCTTCTTCTTAGTTTCCTCGGCGAGTGCCTTGGCGGCTGCGTCCTTCTTGGCATTGAGCTTAGCTTCCTTCTTTGCGTTGAGCTTAGCTTCCTTGTCAGCAACCCAAGCATTGAACTTTTTCTCGGCCTGCTCTTCTGTGAGCGCGCCTTTCTTAACGCCACGGAGAAGGTGGTCCTTGAGCAATACGCCCTTCATCGAGAGGAGCGACCTGCAAGTGTCGGTAGGCTGAGCGCCTGTCTGGAGCCAATACAAAGCCCTGTCGAACTTAAGATCGACTTTGTGAGGTACTGTGTTCGGGTCGTAAGTACCAATCTTTTCTACGAATCGGCCATCACGTGGCGCTCTTGAGTCGGCAATCACTATCGCGTAGTGTGCGTAGCCCTTCTTACCTTGTCTTGCTAATCTAATCTTAACAGGCATTTCTTGTGTGTTTTATTTATTGTTTTGTTTATGAAATTTTCGGTCGCAAAGGTACACATTTTTTTTGACTTGCAAAATTTTAATGCGAATTATTTTTTTATTTTTTTCCTTCGAAATATTCCAACCTTATCTTTCCGTCTTCCATCACTGCGTATGGCGATTTGTGGTACCATACGCCGGTGTTTATGTACCGCTTCCCGTCGCCGAGGTCGTAGTCATAGTCCAAATGACGGTGGCCAAAGATGTAGATGTCGGCTTTTTCGTCTGCATCGATGCTACGGATATACTTCACGATATGCTCTCTCTCACCAAGAAACGGGTAGGTCTTGCGGGTGAACTGGTGGCGTGACGCGCTCCACTTAAATCCAATCCACATCGCAAAGTTCGGGTGGAAAAAGTTTGAGAACAGGAATTGGGTGATTTTGCTCGTGAAGACCCACTTTATAATTGAGTAGCCGACACTGCCGCTGCCAAGTCCGTCGCCGTGTCCCATGTAGACGTGCTTTCCGTCGATTTCGAAAAGCCGCGGCTTGCCATAGACCTCGATGCCAAACTCGTCCTTGAGGTAACGGTACTGCCAGACGTCATGGTTGCCGGTGAAGTAGTATATCTTTATGCCCATGTCGACGAGTTCGGCAAGTTTGGTGAAAAATCTATAGAACCCCTTGGGTATCACATTGTTCCACTCGTACCAATAGTCGAATATGTCGCCCAAGAGGTACAGAGCCTCCGCGTCCGCCTTTATGAAGTCGAGCCAGCGGATAATGCGCAGTTCACGCTCCAAAGAGGTCGTCGGGTCGGGCGCGCCGAGGTGGAAGTCTGATGCAAAGTAGGTTTTCATGCGCTTAATAGTGAAGGTTACGCGCCTTTGAACACCCGTGGCGACTGCTGGGCGACAAGGCTCAGGTCAGCGAGCGCAATAGCCGCCGCCGCTTCCAAAACCACCGGCACCCGTAGCGCGATGCACAGGTCATGGCGGCCGGTTATCGTCAACGGCTCTACTTTCTGCTCCTTTATGCTGAATGTGGACTGCGGCAAGGAGATTGAGGGCGTGGGTTTTACTGCCACACGGAACACAATGTCGTTGCCGTTGGAGATTCCGCCGTTAATGCCGCCATTGTTGTTAGTCTCGGCATGTCCGTCGGCATCGATGATATTGTCGTTACAAACGCTGCCAGTCATCCGTGAAACCGCGAAGCCCGCGCCAAACTCGATGCCTTTTATCGCCGGGATTGAAAATACCGCGCGGCTAATCTCCGACTCCACGCTGCCGAAAAATGGCTCGCCGAGGCCCACCGGAATGCCTTTCACCGTACACTCGACAATGCCGCCGACAGAATCCTTGGACAGCTGGGCGGCCTCGATGGCCTTGTCAATGTCGGTCATGCCGCCGATTTCGAGGATGCGGGCAGCGGCTGTGGCAGGTGAGAGTATTTTTTTAGCAATCACGCCAGCAGCGACAAGTCCGAGCGTTATGCGCCCAGAAAAATGACCGCCGCCAGTGTAGTCGTTGAATCCGCCATACTTGACCCTCGACACAAAATCGGCGTGTCCCGGACGCGGATGGTCAAAAAGTTGGGAGTAGTCCTTGCTCTTTGTGTTGTTATTACGGAATATTATCGCAATAGGCGCGCCTGTGGTATGTCCGTTAAAGACGCCGGACAGGATTTCGGGCAGGTCGTCCTCCTTGCGCGGAGTCGTGCCCTTTGCGCCAGCCTTGCGCCGCGAGAGGTCGTGCAGTAGGTCGTCAGTGGACAGTGGGATTCCGCTTGGACAACCGTCTATGACGATGCCAATCCCGTTTCCGTGGCTTTCGCCGAATATGCTTGTCTTGAATATTGTACCAAAAGTGTTCATCTTTTATTATTGTGTGGGTTTATGTTTTCCGTTTGAAAATGCGCTTGAAAAAGCCTTTTATGCCTTTCGTAATGCTCGGGGTTCCTCTGCCGCCCAAGGTAAAGGTGGTATTTAACAAGTTTTTCTTTTGGAATATGCAATTTTTGTTACGCCGCTTTAGTTTTTGAATTTAGTCTGATTAACCGCCACAAAGTTAAGACATTTACCCGGCATGGCAAATGATTTTAATATGAAATTTATTTTAAGGAAATATTTTTTGGCAAATGTTGTTTCCATTTTGCGAGATTATTTGTAAGTTAGTGGCGCGAAAAAAAAACATTAACCATGAGCCAGCAGAAAGAACCATACATAACATTCAGAGTAGGCGGCCGCGAATGTGCTGTCCCGGTGTCGAACGTCGTCGAGGTCGCGGAGGCAGATTCGATAAACCCGCTGCCCGGCGCGCCCGAGTTCGTAGTGGGAATTAAGAAATTCAGGCAGAAAATCCTGCCGATAATAGACACTGTGCGCCGTCTGTCGATTCCGCCGGTGGAGTCTTCGGACATCCCGAACAAATACGCCATAATGTTCGAAATCCACACTAACAGCGGTCCAAAATGTTTCGGCGCGTTAGTCGACAAGGTTGTGAACGTCACAGAACTCAACTTGTCGGACATAAGGACGCTCGACGCTGCGGACGATTCGCTTGCGGGTGCGGCTTTCGTGAAGGGGGTACTGCCGTCGGACGACAAGCACTTCACATACGTCCTCGCCCCCGAATTATTCTTTACATACCAAGACCTCCAAAGAATCGAGAAGGCGATGCCGCTCGATTCTTCAGACGATACTTGGGTGATTTAGTGCTCACGGGCAAACTGCTCAATGCGGCTGCGGAAAAGGTCGCGGAGGCTGTCATGGAAGAATGACGTGCAAATCCTGACGCCCTGCTGCTCCGAACCCATCGTGTCGAGCGGGAACACCGAAACGCCGTAGTACATCAGTTCCTTTGTGAGTTCGACGGCGGCCATGCCCGGATACTGGACTGTGAAATAAAAACCGTCCGCCAAAGGGTTGCCCATGTCGTTGTCATAGACGAGGTAGAACTTGTTGGCGATGAGGACTTCCTTCATGAACTTTGCGCGGCGGCCATACTCGGCGACATCGGCGAGGAAGTTGTAGCGTCCGTCGGAGGCTGCGTTCATCATCGCCGCCAACGCGAACTGCGCCGAATGTGTAACGCCACTCGAAAGCGTGTACAAAATCCTGTTTGCCATGAAGTTGCCGAACTCCCCCACCCCAAAATTCTTGGCGATTGCGTCGAAATGGCGGTGGTAGAGTTTGTTGGAAATACAACTTACACCAATCCTCTGACCCGCATACGAGAACGCCTTGGAGCCGGAGATGCTGAGGATATAATTGTCGGTATAATTGCCCACAGAAACCTGGTATGGAGCCTCAAACGGGTGCGACAAATCCTGGCGGAAGTCCATCGCAAAGTATGCAAGATCCTCTAACACAATGACATCGTATTTTGTGGCGAGTGCGCCGATGCCTTTCAATTCGTCCTCAGTGAAACATACCCAACTTGGATTGTTGGGGTTGGAATAGACGATGGCGTTGATATTGCCGGATTTGAGGATTTCCTCCAACGATGCCAACAATTTTTCGCCGCGCTTGTCGTAAATGTCTATGCCAATGTGTTTTAGACCAATGACATCACATTGTGTGGTCTGCACTGGGAAGCCCGGCTCGATGAAAAGGATTGTGTCTTTTTCGGGACGCGCGTGCTTGACGGTCGTGAAAACCGCAAACGTGCCTTGCATCGAACCCGTCGTGGGCATACAGCAGAGCGGTTCGATGTCAAGGCCGATGAATGCCTTCACAAACCTCGACGCAGCCTCCTTGACCGGCGGTATGCCGTCATTTGGCGGGTAGGACTGCGCACAATAATTGCGCAATGCGTCAATTTCGGCGTTGATGCCGATTTCTGACGGTCGCAAGCCCGGCACGCCCATTTCGAGGTGCACAAACGGCTCGCCCGTCACTTGTTCGAGTTTCTTAGAGAGTTTTGCAATGTCACGGATTGTCACCGTCGCAAAATCCGACAGCCCCATCTCCGCAATGATTTGGTCAACAATTTTCCTGTCCATAATTATTTCCTAAAATTTTTTTACAAAATTTTTCTTTATACCATGAATTAAAAGAATTTCAAAGAATTAAAAGAATTATTAGCGTTTTTTGAGGTTTCGACCGCAAATTCTTTTAATTCTTTACATTCTTGTAATTTTTGGCATAGACCGCCGAAGGCGGCTATCCGCGTATTATTTCTTCGATTTTTGCTATCATCTCAACGGCGAGGTCGTCAGCGAGTTGCTGGGATTTTGCCTCGGTGTAGATGCGGATTATTGGCTCGGTGTTCGACTTGCGGAGATGGACCCAATTTTCCGGGAAATCTATCTTCACGCCGTCGATTGTCGCCACCGTCACGCCAGGCTGCGCGGAATAGATTTCGTTGACTTTCTTCAAGATGGAATCGACATCAATTTCCGGCGTGAGTTGAATCTTGTTCTTGCTCATGAAATACTGCGGATATGTCGCCTTCAATTCCGAAACTTTGATTTTCCGCTTGGCCAAGTATGTGAGGAACAGCGCGATACCGACGATTGAATCGCGGCCGTAGTGGAGTTCAGGATAGATGACGCCACCATTTCCCTCGCCGCCGATGATCGCGTGGTTTTGTTTCATTTTTGTCACGACATTCAATTCGCCCACAGCCGCAGCCTCATACTTGCCGCCCGCCTTCACGGTGACATCGCGGAGTGCACGGCTCGATGACAAGTTGCTGACTGTGTTGCCGTTATGATGCTGGAGAATATAGTCGGCGACAGCGACGAGAGTGTATTCCTCGCCAAACATTTCGCCGTCTTCCTGCATTATCGCCAGCCTGTCAACGTCCGGGTCAACCGCAAATCCAACGTCCGCCTTCTGCGCCCTGACAGCCTCGGAAAGTGAAACCAAATTCTGTTTCAACGGCTCGGGATTGTGCGCAAAATTGCCGTCAGGAGTGCTGTTGATGATTGTGAAATTATTGACACCCAAGGCTTTGAGAAGTTTGGGAACCGCGATGCCGCCCACAGAATTGATGGTATCCACACAGACCGTGAAATTGGCATTCCTGATGGCCTCGACGTCCACCAGATCCAACGCCAACACCTTTTTAATATGCACGTCCTCGAAATTCTCTACGACCTGCACTTTTCCCAACTGCCTAACGTCCACGAACTCAGTGACTTGCTCGGCATTGATGGAGTTTTCGATGATGAATTTCCCATCTTCCGCATTGAGGAACTCGCCGTCGCGGTTGAGGAGTTTGAGGGCGTTCCATTGCGTCGGATTGTGGCTCGCGGTGAGGATGATGCCGCCGTCCGCATTGAACTCAGTGACAGCGATTTCCGTCGTGGGAGTCGTGGCAAGGTCAATATCCACGACATCCACGCCACAGAATGTCAACGTGCCGATTACCAACTGCTTGACATTCGGTCCCGAGATGCGGGCGTCACGGCCCACAACAACCTTGTATCTGTCTTTTTTGGACTGCGCGCGCAGCCATTTGCAATACGCCGTGGAAAACTTCACGATGTCAAACGGCGTGAGGTTGTCGCCTGCCTTGCCGCCAATCGTCCCGCGTATGCCCGAAATCGATTTTATCAGTGTCATTTATGTTTTAATTTTAATATTCAACTTTCACCAAACTCAATGCCTTCGCCGGCACCGACTGTCCGGCGGAGCAGCGGTTTTTGGACTCGATGATTTTGTGGAGGTCGTCGAGCGAAATCCGGCCGTTGCCGAGGTCTGTGAGAGTACCGACCACAGCCCTCACCATGTTGCGCAAAAACCTGTCGGCAGTGATGGTGAACGTAATCCGATGGCCGTCTTCAACGAATTTAGCCTCAGTGAGATGGCAGATTGTAGTGCCATTGTCGCCGCCCGTCTTGCAAAACGACGCGAAATCCGTATATTGCATCAAAACCTTGCATCCTTCGTTCATCATCTCCACATCAAGCCCGTGGGGATAATACCACGAACAATCATTCAAAAATGGGTCTTTCCGCGTGTGAATCAGGTACTTGTATGTGCGGCTCACGGCGGAGAACCTTGCATTGAACTCCTCGCCGACTTCCGTAATCCCAAACACCACAATATCCTGCGGCAAAAACCTGTTGAGTTTGCCGACGAATGAAGCCTCATCCGCGCCCTTAACGTCACAATCGAAATGCGCCACAAAATCCGCCGCATGGACTCCGGCATCCGTCCGCCCGCATCCAAGCGTTTCCACTGGCACGTGCAAAAGCGCCGAAAGGCACTTGTCCAAGACCTCCTGCACCGTCACCGCATTGGGCTGAACCTGCCAGCCGTGGTATCTTCCGCCATTATAGGCGAGTGAAATTTTGTAACGCATACCGTTTAGAATAATTGCGATGGCAAAGGTAAAAAAAATCTGTGTAAAATCGGAGCGCAACAACAAAATTTGAGTATTTTTGTGAAAGATGGACGTGGGCAACATCCGCTCTGATTTAACACACAACATATTATGCATAATTCCCAAAAATCTGATTCTTGAACGAGCCGATAACGCCGCAAAGATGGACTACCACTCGCTGTTGCAACTGACTGGCTATTTGACGCAATCGCCTCAAGAGGTTGAGCAACAATTTAGCAGGATGGCTTTTAACGCCTATGCACGAAACTTCGACGACCACGCCCGCAATTTCAGTTTTATATTCAGCGGCGGCAGATGGCGCCTCGCCCCCGCCTACGACCTCACCAACGACGACACCCTCGGTGAACATGCCACAACAATCAATTTCAACGGCCTGCCCACGGACGACGACATGATCCTCGTCGGCAAAAACATCAAAATCACCGAAAAACGCTGCAAAGAAATCATGT
This sequence comes from uncultured Bacteroidales bacterium, assembly GCA_905234655.1. Taxonomy (GTDB): domain Bacteria; phylum Bacteroidota; class Bacteroidia; order Bacteroidales; family UBA3824; genus UBA3824. The sequence goes on along the minus strand of CAJOJG010000002.1, from coordinate 77,922 downwards.
CGGAAGTCAAGGACGGCGTGAAAGGATTGGAAAAGTATTGGGCTTGAAGTTTTACATATTTTAACTAAATTTAGTCAGTCTATTGACTGAATTTACGTAAATTCGGTCAATTGGTTGACTAAATTTACGTAAAATTAGTCATTGTATTGACGGAATTTTGTATATTTGCAAAAAAATTGACAAAGACCATGACACATATAAAAAGAATACTGGAAGACGAAATACGAACACGACTGACACCGGGCAGGGTAATAATGCTATTCGGAGCGCGGCGCACGGGAAAGACATTCCTGATGCGCCACATTATTTCGCAGTTTGACGGTAGGACAATGTTCCTCAACGGCGAAGATTACGACACGCAGGCCATTCTGGAAAACAGAACCGCAGCCAATTACAGAAACCTTTTCCGCAACACCGACATTGTCGCTATCGACGAGGCGCAAAACATTCCTGACATCGGCGCAAAACTAAAACTGATTGTCGATGAACTACCTGATTTGCATGTGATTGCATCAGGTTCGTCGTCCTTGTCCCTGAAAAACAACGCTGGTGAGCCGTTGGTGGGCCGTAGTTCAAATTTTATCCTCACGCCATTTTCGCAGCAGGAACTCTCCGTGGACGAATCGCCATTGGAGACCCGCCAAAACATAGAAAACAGGCTTGTATATGGCTCGTACCCCGATGTCGTGCTTATGGACGACAACAAGATGCGCAAGGAATACCTGCATGAAATAGTGAACGCATATCTCCTCAAAGACATCCTGGGCATTGAAGGTATCAAAAACGCAAGTAAAATCAAAGACTTGTTGCGCTTGGTGGCGTTCCAGGTCGGATCCGAAATCTCGTCTGACGAACTCGCGCGCCAACTCGCCATCAGCAAAAATACCGTCGTCAAATACCTTGACATACTCTCACAGGTGTACGTGCTTTATAAAATCGGAGGCTTTTCCAAAAATCTACGCAAGGAGGTCGTCAAGGCGTCAAAGTGGTATTTTTACGACAACGGCATCCGCAATGCAATCCTTAACTCGTTTGCACCGATGAGTCTGCGCGAGGACGGCGGCAAACTATGGGAAAACTACATCATCGGCGAGCGTGCCAAAATGAACCTAAACCACCGCCTCTACAAGGAACTATACTTTTGGCGCACATACGACCAGCAAGAAATAGACCTGATTGAAGTTGACGACACTGCGATTAACGCCTTTGAAATCAAAAAAGGCTCAAAAAATCCCTCATGCCCCAAAGCCTTCGCCGAAAACTACCCTACGGCAAGTTTCGAGGTCATCAACAAAGATAATTACCTGGAATACATAGTGTAAGGTTTTTACATATCCTCCATCCCCAACGCCACAAAATTCTCTTGGAATCCTTTGAAGCCAGCCGTGGAATGATTGAACACGGCGGCTTTGGATTTCAGGATGTCGAGGCTGATGCGGGATTTTTGACGCTTGACCTCGCAGAAACTGACGGTCTGAGAAAGTTCGTCGGCGGCGATGATGTCGATTTCGTTTTCGCCCTTGCGGTCGCGCCAAAAGCCAAGACGGGTGTAAGAGCCGCTTTCGACAAATCTTTGCATAAAATATTTTTCAAGCATGAAGCCGCTGAAAACATTATAATCGCGGAGGACGATTTGCTTGAGCTTGTCGTGGGCGTTGATTTCGAGCATGTAGTTGAATTTGAATACAAAGCGGAACCAAAAATTCAAGAAATTGTCCGTTATGAAATATTTTACATTCTTGTTTGGCGACTTCTCAAAAAGCGGCTGTTTCTTCTCGATAACGCCATAATCAGTTTCAAGTTTTGAGAGGTAGCCGCCGATTTCCTTACCGATTTCTGTCTCGATTTCGGTGCGCGAATTTACGCCGCAAGCAATTTTGGAAAGCACCGTAAAATAAATTCCATAATCCCTGCCAAACTCTTCAATCAAAAGATTCTTGCCTTCCGAAAGAAACACCGACTCGGGACGCAAGATGTAATCAATCATCGTGTCTTTGGCAAACGCCTGATTGTCAATCAACAACTCGACATATTTAGGCACGCCGCCCGTGAAAGTGTACAACGCCAACAAATCTTCCATGTCGTACTCCCCGCAATACTCGGCAAGAATATCCTTCAAAACCGAAGTCCTGAACGGATTTATTTTCATGAATGTGGTCTGACGTGCGTAAAGAGGTTCTTTGTTGTCGCAAAAAATCTTGTTTATCAACGAATTGACCGAGCCACAAACAATCAGGTTGAGCTTTGCACCGTCCTTATTGACATCCCAAATCCTCTGCATATCGCTATATACGCTCGGATTTACCCTCAAAAATTCCTGAAACTCGTCGATGAAAATTATCAAATGCCGTGTTTTTGACAGTTCGACAAGATACTCAAAAAGTTCGTGAAACTTGACAATCCTGCCAACAATTTTCAAACCGAGTTTGCGCTCTATTTCGTTTTTAAAGTCGTCGCAGAGTTCCGCCTCCGCCTTTTTCGACACAAAAAAATACAGAAATTCGATGCCATCGTATGCTTTGAGCACGAGCGAAGTCTTCCCAATGCGCCGTCTGCCAGTGATGACGGTGAACTGCGCAGTGTGATGTGATTTTTCGTCAATCTCCCGCAAAAGTGCGGTTTCGGTTTCCCTGTCAAAAAATTTCATAGCATAATATCATAAAGTTGCGAAACAGCCATTTCGGAAACAGCCGTTTCGCAAAATTAGAAATAATTATCGAATGTGCAAAAAATTCTGCATATTTCAAGCGGACAGAGTATTAACAACTTAAAAAAAACTGAAACAAGTTGTTTCAGTTTTTCAGGAAATAATGCTATCTTTGCGCCATGGCACATAAGAAACAGGAAGTTATGACAAAAAAAATACATCAAATATGCTTAAATAACTACACTTAGAACATGAATCCTTCCACAACCATAGCAGCAATTTGCACAGGGCACGGCGGCGCGATTGCCGTACTCAGAGTATCTGGAGCGGCGACATTCGCCATTGTGTCAAAAATATTTTCGCCGCTGAAACGGTCGTTTTCGATAGAAACCGACACCGAGGCAAACCATATTTATAACGGATTTATCATCGACGCCGACGGCAACGAAATCGACCGCGTGGTCATCTCCGTGTATCGCGCGCCGCATAGCTACACTGGCGAAGACGTGGTGGAAATATCCTGTCATGCAAGCAGTTACGTTCAGAAAGAAATACTTTCGCTCCTTATAAAAAACGGCGCGGAACTCGCCAAACCGGGCGAATTTACACGCCGTGCGTTCCAAAACCACAAAATGGATCTCTCACAGGCCGAGGCGGTTGCGGACTTGATTGCGTCAAAATCAAAAGCCGAGCACGACATCGCCGTCAACCAAATGCGTGGTGGCATAACTTTGGAAATCAAACGGTTGAGGGAACTATTACTTAAATTTACATCATTGATGGAATTGGAACTCGACTTTTCGGAAGAGGACGTGGAGTTTGCCGACAGGACAATGTTGAAGTCAATCCTCGACGAAACCGAAAACTACCTCAGCCGCCTTGTGGGATCGTTCAAGTACGGCAACGCCATCAAAAACGGCATCCCGGTTGCAATTTGCGGCCGTCCAAACGCCGGAAAATCAACACTTTTGAACGCGCTCCTGAACGACGACAGGGCTATCGTGACCGACATACCCGGCACGACGCGCGACACCTTAGAAGATTTTTTCACATTCGACGGCATCACATACCGCCTCATCGACACCGCCGGAATACGCCAGACCGACGACAAAATCGAGAAAATCGGCATCGACCGCGCCAAAAACGCCGTCCAAAAAGCCGACATCGTCCTGGCGGTTTTGGATTCTAACGCCGACATTGCGGAGCAGTTCTCTGAAATTGTCCCATCGGACTGCCTTGACAAAAATATAATCGCAGTCATCAATAAATCAGACATTTGCGCCACTGCCGACACATCGCGACTGCCACAAAACGTCAGCGTCGTCAAAATCTCCGCCAAACACAAGACGGGACTTGAAGACTTGATAAAAAAGATTTCGGAATTTGGCGCGGAAAACCTGAACTACGACGGCGTAATCCTCACAAACCTCCGCCATTACGAAACATTCTCCCACGCCTTAGAATCTGTCAAACGAGCCGAAACCGCCTTAAACTCAGGACTTTCGGGTGAGTTTGTCTCACAGGACATCCGCGAGGCACTGCGCGACTTTGCCGAAATCACCGGCGACGGGATAACCACGGACGAGGTGCTGGGAAATATTTTCAAGAATTTCTGCATCGGGAAATAGCATAAAATTTATTTTTGTTTCAGAAATATAATCCGTATATTTGCCGCGAAAAAAATAATTACGTCAAACTTATAAATACATTTAATAACAAACACGAAATGGCAAAGATGAATTTTGGCGGTGTCGAAGAGAACGTAATGACCCGCGAGGAATTTCCATTGGAAAAAGCACGTGAAATCTTGAAGGACGAGACCATCGCCGTAATCGGTTATGGCGTACAGGGTCCGGGACAGTCGCTCAACCTCCGCGACAACGGTTTCAATGTAATCGTAGGACAGCGCGAGGGCAAGACCTATCAGAAGGCTGTCAACGACGGTTGGGTGCCCGGCAAGACTTTGTTCTCTATCGATGAGGCTTGTCAGAAGGCTACTATCATTATGTGCCTCCTCTCCGACGCAGCAGTAATGTCGGTATGGCCCAAAATCAAGCAGTACCTCACCGCAGGCAAGGCTCTCTACTTCTCGCACGGCTTTGCAATCACTTGGAACGACCGCACCGGTTGCGTTCCTCCTGCCGACATCGACGTCATCATGGTTGCTCCCAAGGGTTCTGGCACGTCGCTCCGCACGATGTTCCTCGAAGGCCGCGGCTTGAACTCCTCATACGCTGTATATCAGGACTACACCGGCAAGGCTATGGATCGTACCCTCGCACTCGGCATCGGCATCGGTTCTGGCTACTTGTTTGAGACAACATTCCAACGCGAGGCCACATCAGACCTCACCGGCGAGCGTGGCTCGCTCATGGGCGCAATCCAGGGCCTGCTCCTCGCACAGTACGAAGTACTCCGCGAGCACGGTCATTCGCCTTCGGAGGCGTTCAACGAGACCGTTGAGGAACTCACTCAGTCGCTCATGCCTCTCTTCGCAAAGAACGGCATGGACTGGATGTACGCCAACTGCTCCACTACCGCACAGCGCGGCGCATTGGATTGGTTCCCGAGGTTCCACGACGCTGTGAAGCCCGTTCTCGAATGGCTCTACCTCTCCGTTAAGACCGGCAACGAGGCTCAGATTTCCATCGACTCCAACTCCAAGCCCGACTACCGTGAAGGCCTCGAGAAAGAACTCAAAGCCCTCCGCGAAAGCGAGATGTGGCAGACCGCTGTGACAGTACGCAAACTCCGCCCGGAGAACAACTAATCAAAGTTTTTTTACCAGATTCGAGAAAAAACCGCCGCCAATGCCGACAGACATTGACGGCGGTATTGTTTTTGCTTGTAAACAAGAAGAAAAATATTTTGGAAAATAATCATATTTTGTATTTTTGTGACATACATACATAAATCGAATCGACATGGGAACACGACACCTATTTTTAGCAATCGCCTTAGCAGTCGGACAGACCGCCGCCGCGCAGATTGACACAGCGAGTACAGTTGTGATAGTCGCGGGACAGGAAGCAGCATTGGCTTATAACCAAGGACTTACCGACATCGCACAGTGGAACTGCAACAAAGCGGTACGTAATTTCAGCGACGCAATCGCCCACACGCCAAAATTTGCAAAGGCGTACTACAACCGTGGAGTTGTCGAACTATCCACATTCGACAACCAGGCTTCCATCAAAGACTTCACGGAAGCACACGACATCAACCCCGCAATCCGCAACGCACAAGTCGGAATGTCGATAGCACTCGCCCGCCAAGGCAAATTCGACGACGCATTTGAAGCCATGCAGAAAGCGGAAGACCTCGGCATCAGCAAACAGCTGTACCACTACTATTCCGGCTACATCAACTACCTGAAAGGCGACTACCAACAGGCTCAAGGCCACTACAACGAGGCTCTGCAACTCTCGCCAAACGACTACCGCGCCCACTGCGACCGCGCCTCCGCCCTGCTCAAGGACAACAACCCCAAGGACGCGCTCGCGGACTACGACACAGCCATCTCGTTGGACCCCAACAACACGCGGCATATAACAACAGAGCAAACGCCCGGGAGATGCAGTTTGACCTCGACGGCGCACAAGCAGACATAGACATGTACAACCAACTGAAAACAAGATGAAAGGGATTATATTGACAGCACTTGCGCTACTGGCACTCTCCATGCCCACATTCGCGCAAGAGCAACCGAAAATAAGCTTCTATACCGGCTCGGCATAAGCGAGGTCATGATTTCAGACGACAGGAACGCCATGCGCCACCTCGACGAGGCGTCATCGCTCTCCACCTCGGTAGCGGAAGACTGCCAGTACTGGCTCGCCGTGAGCAAACAGCACCTCAACATGTTCGACCAGGCAAAACGCGACTTCGACGACTGCCAGTCGTCATTCTCCCCCAAAACAAAAAACCGCCTCTCCACAGCCGTCGAACTCCACATCACGCAGTGCGACAATGGATTACGACTGTCCAAAACAAACGACATCGCCGTAATGCAGCCCGTAAAAGGCAACATAAACAGCAACATGCCGGAGATTGCGCCCGTGTTCTGTAACATAGACTCGTCACTGTACTTCGGCGGCAAACGCACCGAGGGAAACTCCTCCAACAAGCGCGGCAAGGACTACGACCCGGCATCAGACATCTTCGTCGCAAAAGCTTCCAACGGCTCCTTCGACGACCCGCAAAACGGCGGCAAGAAACTCAACAAAAAGAAAGCCGACTACCCGACATACATGAACCTGACAGGAAAACTGATGTACCTCGTCCGCAAAGACAAAAAAATCATCTACTCGCGTAAAAGCTCCCCAAACGCAGAATGGATAAAGCCATCGAGGAAAATGAGAAGGGCGACATCCCTCACCACGACCGCCGACACGTCGCTTGTAGTATTCACAGTATGGAAAGGGATTAACAACCGCAACGAAATCTACTTCTGTAACCGAATCGGAAAAAAGAAATACACTTTTTGAGTAATTAAAAATATTTATTAGTTTTGCAGCGTCGCCAAATTGCCTTTTTGTTGAATTTGGATTACATTTTTCACAAAAATATATCATTCCATGAAACTTTGGAACGGTTTTTGGCAACAGACAAGTGACAATGATAATTAACAAAACAACATAACAAAAAATCTATTGATTATGAAAACTAAGTATCTATACCCGTGCATCGTGCTCCTTGTGCTCGCCAGCGGCTGCATCAAGGACGAAGGCGAGGAGCTTACGATTGTGAGGAAAGATGTGGTGGATGATGCTGATGCCGAACTGAACACTATCGTTACCGGAAGCGACGGATACATGGAGGGCATGGCGACAAAAGACCAAATTGTCACCAATTCATTCACAACCGAGGTTGACAATAACCAAATTACCAAACTTAACTGCTACACGGAATTACAATCAAAATTCACAGAACTAAACACCCAAAGGAACGGAATTGTGTCGGTCGGATACGTCTACTCGCACGAAAACCACAATCCAGTAATCGGCGACAGCAGATGCACGAGGCTCGACGTATCGGCGCAAGTATCGCCAACCGACGCAGAAGTCCAGTTCAACGGCACTCTGAAAGGGCTTGACCCGAACTCTACATACTACGTCAGGTCATTTGCGGTATGTAACGGAAACGGCGACATCAAAAAAGACTCGATAATATACAACAGCCGTGTCCTCGAATACAAAACCGTACTGCCCGAAGACGTTTGGGTGCAACGCTCCAACGCTCCAGAATCGATGGGCAGCAGGTCTAATCCATTCACCTGCACAAAGGGATCCAAGGTATACATATACGGTGGCCGCACAGGAACAAACTGCACCAACGACCTTTGGTCTTACAACAGCGTGAGTGACACGTGGGAACAGCATGGCACTTTTGAAGCCACATCCGGCCACTACCTCAACACCGAAAAACGTTGTAATGGAGCGATGTTCGCATATCCGAACACAAGCGCATCCGACACCTTGCTTTACATTGTGGGCGGCGAATTGGCTAACGGCTCTTACACTGGCACCGTATTCTTCTACAGCACGAAAAACAACAGATTCGCCAACCAAGCAGACCACCCCAACGCCGGAAAAATGTTCCCGAAATACGACGAAGACGGCAACCCGGTATACGAAACCGAAAAAGACGAAGATGGAAATGATAAAAAAGACGCAAACGGCAACGTAATTTACAAAACACCAAAAGTGCAGGTCATGTCAACAATGAGCCGCGCATACGTAGAAGACCTGCCAATATACAAGACATTGGCAAACGGCACAAAATCCAAGTTCGGTTTGGCTGGCTCTGTGGCATTCTCCTTGGCAGACAACGGGTTCACGAAATACTTCGTGGCATTCGGCAAAAACGACATGACTGGCGAAGACCAAAAGCACATACAGACCTCCGTCTACGAATATGACGTGACATACGACCGCACATGCAACGAAGTCAACGAGCTTAGCGAATGGACATGGAAAAACCTTTCCGCAGGCAACGACCGGACAGCAGAAGGCTTTTACCAACCGGTATGTGTGCAGTGCGGCGACCGCGTGATTCTCGGCTCTGGAGAAAGCAGCAGAGGCAACATCTCGAGGAACTTCTACTATATCACGTATTCTATCAGCGAGTTAAACATCAGAATGGAATCACTGCCGACAAACGAAGAATTTAATAGTGGCTTCAAGGAAAGGGCAAACGCCGCAGCATTCTACCTCGACTACACGTCCGACGGCACACCACGCAACAGGTTCTATGTGGGAACAGGACGTACCTGTTTGGAAGACAATTACATACAAGAGCCAGAACAACTGCTCAACGACTTTTGGTGCTACGACCTTAACACACGTGAATGGAGCAGAAAAGCCGATTGTTCCAACTTCGTCCGCCAAGGCGCAGTCGGATTGACAATACAGCGCGCCGACGACTACTTCGTAAAGAACAACTACAGCGTCAACACGCGCGGAATGTTCTCATTCGGCGAAGGCTATAGCACCATCCAAGGCTACCGCACCCTTAACGACAACTGGGAATACATCCCGTAAAAACATCCGATTTGTTAAACGAATTTTAAAATTATCACTATGAAAAAGATATTTTTGATAATCATAATGGCAATCGTCGCCGCGATGCCCGCCTTGGCCCAGATGGGCGGAATGGGCATGGAAGGCTTCAGCAAGTCGGAGTACCGCTACTGGAACTTTGTGTTGGGCTTGAGCCACGGCTTCGGTGGAACAATGGGCAAGCCAAGCGAATCGCTCATGCTCAGGACATACGACGGCGACATGCCGCTGGAGAAAAAGGGCTTCACCTACACCCCGGGCGTCCACGTCGGAATCGTCTACAACTACGACCTGCCCAACAACAGGATGGGCCTCGTGGCCGGCCTCGAAGTAACCTACTACGGCGTGCAGAACAAATACGTGTCCACAATAGGCAAATACGACCTCAAGGACACCTACAGGGCCATCGGCGTCACGATACCGTACCTGTTCAAGTTCAGCGGCGCGGACATCTACCGCGACATGAAATACGTCTGCATAGGCGTAAAGCCGACAATGAACTTCAGCGTGAAACACAAGCAGAAATCCAGCTGGGCGTCCGAAAACTACGGCGGACAGGTGGACGGAAAGAAGGCCCTCTCCGTGGCGGCCACGATGGGATTCAACTACAACATCCTGAGCGTCAACCTCAACTACATGTTCATGGAGTTCGTGGACAGCAAACTGGACGCCACCCAGGACTTCAAAGGGCACATCTTCCTGTGCACGAGCCTCAACCTGCCCATGACGCGCTGGCTCTGCATACACAACTGGACGGCGGAGAAAATCAGACGCAAAATCAAGGGCAAAGGCGGCATGTAAAAGTTTTCATGATAATAGATTTTTTGTCAAAGGCGCACGCAGATTATATCCGGCAAGCGCCTTTTTTATTTCCAAATCTCGGATAAAAAGACTAAATTTGCAGCACCAAAGACAAAACGCCGCAAGCCGCGGCACACAACAAACTTGACATCACGAAAAAAAATGGAAGTTCACGGCAGAAAAGAAAAAAAATCAAAACTCAACAACGTCCTTGCGGGCATCGGAATTGGGATTACAGTCCCATTGATAGTATTCGTACTCTACTGGTACGCGCGGTTCTACCCCAATGTGTCGCTCGGCGGGATGTTCACGCAGTTCAAAGCCGACGCAGTAATGAAAATGATAAGCCTGTGCGCATCGCCAGTCCTGCTTGTGTTCTACTACTTCACGAAAAAACACTGGGACGACGGAGCTAAAGGGCTCATCATATCGGTCGTGCTGTTGCTGATAGTGTCACTACTGATTAAATTCTGACACCCATGCGACTGCTCCCGACGATACTCATGCTCCTCCTGCCGCTAATGCTCGCCGCACAAGTCAAGGAAACCGTAATCAGCGAGCGTTTCGACGACAACAGCGCGGGATGGCCGGAAGACTACACAGAAGACTTCTCGGCGAGCGTCAACAGCGGCACATACTACCTGTCGCACAAGCGCGCCGTAGGCTCAAAGAGCTTCGACATCCCGGTCAAAATGTACTTAGGGGACAACTACTTCATCGAGACCGAAGGAATGTTCCGCGCGGGAGACAAGAACGGAGGCTACGGAATCGTCTGGGGCAAAGGCACTGGCGGATTCTACTCATTCGTCATAACCCCCGGCGGAAAATTCTTCATACGCAAGATGACCACCGGCCGCGCCGGCCAATACCTCCTCGGCCCCATAAACACAAAACACATCAACACCGGCGAAAGGGGCAAGAACAAACTCCGCGTCCAATACGCAGCCGGCGAAATAATGTTCTTCATTAACGACAAATACGCCGGACACATCCCAAACGAACCATATTTCGGCAATAATGCAGGAATCATACTCTACGGCCGCGAGGACATCGACATATACGACTTCGGGGCGTACGGGACCAAGAACTACGAAATCCTCAAAGACTACCACGCGGCGATGCGCGTAGTCTCATACGCAATCGAGGACGGACAGGATCAGACCGGCGAAATCCTCGGAAACGGCGACTGCAAAGTATCGCCCGGCGAGACCATAAGGCTGGCAGTGACGATGAAAAACCAAGGCTACTCCAAATGCGACGGCTTGAGGGCGACATTCTACGCCGTAAGCGGATACGTGACCGTCATCGACCAGAACGTGCCACAGTACATCAACAACGTCGACCGCTACCACACCCAAGTCCTCGACCTCAAGTTCAAAGTCAGCAGCGCGTGCCGGGCGGACAGGCTCAACTTCAAAGTCGACCTCACGGACAGCCTCGGGCGGCTCGCGGAGACAGTGGGAATGACAGTGCTGCTCAACACGCCAATCCCGCCGATCAACAAGGACGGCCAAGGCAAAATATCCTTCACTGTCAACCTCCGCGAAGCCCGCAGCGACGACATCAACACCGTCTTTCCCATAACGCTTAACAACGCGCACTCGACATACGCGGTAATCGTGGGCGTCGAAAGCTACAAGCAGCTTCCAAAAGCAAAATACGCCACAAACGACGCAAGAGTGTTCTTCAACTACCTGCTGAAAGTCATAAACGTCCCACGAAACAACATCATATACGCCATCAACCAGAAAGCCACGCTCAAGGAAGTCGGCGACATATTCAAAGTCGGCGGCTCGCTCCAGTCCAAAATATACACACACTCCGGAATCGACCTGATAGTATACTTCACAGGCCTCGGAATATGCGACAAAGGCACGACAGACCCATACCTCATGCTCTACGACTCCAACCCCGACATGCCCAAAGAAACCGGCTACGCGCTGTCGTCGCTGCTGAAGGCTTTGAGAGGGTATAACGTAAACTCGCTGATATGCCTGTTCGAGACATCATTTGCAGGCGTGGACCGCGACGGCAAACCTTTCGGCCAAATCGGCGGCACAGTATGGTCGACGGCGACATTCCCCACCGTCACCGACCACCGCACATGCCTGATGTACGCCTCCGGCGGAATACAGACTAACCCCACGACAGACTACTCCTCACACGGACTGTTCACCCACTACCTTATTTCGACCGTCCAAAAATACGCAAAAACAAGGACGACCCTCGACATGAAACACCTGTACGAATCGATATACCAAAACATGGAAGACGACGGCTATAAAAGGAACATCAACGTATTCCCACGCATGGACTGCGTCAACCAGGACGGGATTAAGATTTTGAAGTAATTGAAGCAACAGAAGTAATTGAAGTGTAATTGAAGTGACTGAAATGATGAAAAACATGAAATATATCTTGACAATATTCGCCATTGCATTAGCGGCGATAGACTGCAACGCACAGAAAATAGGCCTCGTGCTGAGCGGCGGCGGCGCAAAAGGACTTGCGCACATCGGCGTATTGAAAGCTTTGGAAGATAACAACATCCCCATCGACTACGTGGCCGGCACGTCGATGGGCTCCATAATCGGCGCATTGTACTCGCTCGGATACACCACCGACGAGATGACGACACTGTTCCATTCCAAGGACTTCGACAACTGGCTCAACGGCGTGACGGACAGCCGGTTGAAATACGCATACATGGCTGAAGAACCATCGGCGGCGTTCTTCTCCATCAAATTCAACCGCGACTCAACGCTCAAAGTCTACCTGCCCACAAACATAGTCTCGTCGTACCAGATGGACTTTGCGTATGAAGAAATCATGGGACCCGGCGGCGCGGCGGCAGGCTACGACTTCGACTCGCTCATGGTGCCGTTCAGGTGCGCGGCCTCTGACGTATACGCCAAAAAGTCAATAATCTTCGACCACGGACACCTTTCGACGGCTGTCAGGGCGAGCATGGCCATACCGCTGTATTTCAAGCCAGTAGTGTACAGCAACGGACTGCTTTTTGACGGCGGAATCTATAACAACTGCCCCATCGACGCGATGGAGGAAGACTTCAACCCCGACTTCATAATCGGCGTCCAGGTATCGAGCAACAACGAAAACCCATCGGAAGACGACCTCGTGGCGCAGATTGAAAACATGGTCATGGACCCCAGCAACTACACAATCCCCGCCGAAAAGGGCATCATGCTCCAGCCCGACGTGCTTAACCACAGCACCCTCGACTTCAGCAAATGCGACGAGTTAATCGAACTTGGATATAAAGAGACCATTTCCAAGATGGACAGCATCAAAAGCCAAATATCGCGCCGCATGTCGCCCGAGGAACTGAAGGAAAAACGCAAGAACTTCAAGTCAAAGATGAGACCATTAGTTTTTGATGCGGTCAACATCTCCGGCATAAAGCACCTCCACGGTCAATACATCCTTAAATCGTTCAAGAAGTTCAAGCACGACACCCTTGGGCTTAAAGAAACACGCAAGGAGTTCTATAAAATCGCCGTCGACCCGACCATTGACCGCATATACCCCACGACTACCTACAACCCCTACACCCAGGCGTACTCCCTCGACCTCAACCTCTCCCGGAGCAAGAACATGAGCGCGAAGATAGGCGGCAATGTCTCCACATCGGCATCATGCGAAGGTTTTGTGGAACTTGCGCACAGATTCTACGGCTATATCCCGATTGAGGTAAGCGTCAACGGCTATTTTGGACGGTTCTACACATCGGGACGCGCCCACATGAGGGCATACTTCCCGACCGAACTGAGGTTCAGCCTTGAGACCGCCTTCCAGCTTAACCGCTTCGACTACATGGAGGCCGACCCTGACGTCTTCTTCATCGACACGAGAAGCCCGACCTCCATAAAGAACGACCTCGAATACTACGCAAACGCGATATTCCCGGTCAGCATGGCCGGCAAACTTACGCTGGGCGTATCGACGGGACGGTTTTCGGAGAGCTACTACCTCTCGCCAAAATTCGAATCGTCATACAAAAAGGACAAGACGACCTTTAACTATGCCGGTGTCCACGCGACCTACCAGCGCAACAAGCTTGACCACTTCACCTACCCCACCCGAGGCTCGTCGTTCATACTCCAGCTTAAACGCACGATGGCTGGCGAAAGGTTCCGTCCGGGCAGCGTCCCCGACGAGGAAAAATACGTGCCGGTGGACAAGGACAAGAAATTCTGGGATTCGTACCTGAAATACGAAAACTACAACTGGAACTACGGCAAATGGAACATACCGTATTCGTTTGAAGCAAGCATAAGCAAACATTCCAAACTCTCCAATCCAATGGTCGAGATGCTCACGACAAACGCCTACCGCCCGACGGAATACACGAAGACAATGATTTTTGAGGATTACCGGTCAGATGTCTATGCCGCCATGAGCCTTGGCGCGATGTACCGTTTCAGCGAAAATTTCACATGGCGCGTCTGTGGCTACTATTTCCAGCCGTTCAGGCAGGAACGCCTGCAGGTGCGCGACGGGTCATCTTACTACATGGACAAAGGCGACGGCGACCTGTCTGGCTTTAAGTTTTTCTTCAACTCCGCGCTCGTCTACCACACGATGCTCGGCCCCGTCGCCTTCAACCTCCGCTACGAGCCGCACGGCCGCAGCCACTTCTACTACATGTTCAACATCGGCTTCATGATATACAACAAGAGCTGGTGGGACAGGAACTAAAAAAGTCAGAATCCCACTATCGCCGACACGCCATACCTGCCGCCGCCGAGGATTGGGGACATGGTGACGCCGGCGTTTTTAACCTCGAATGGGCGGGTGAAAATCAACGCCGTGCCGGCGCCGATGGCTGCGCCGCCGAGGACGTCCCACCAGTCGTGGCGGTCGGCATGCACGCGCCCCCAGCCGACGTATGCGGCGACGGCGTATGCCGGAACGCCCCACTGCCAGCCATAACGGCGCATGAGGAACGTCGCGCCATTGAAGGCGACAACAGTGTGCGTACTCGGAAAAGAATGGCGCCCGGAGCCATCGGGACGGTCTTTAGTAATCATGGCCTCCAAACCGTAGTTGACGGCAAGGCAAGTAGCAGACGACAAGGCAAGCTGCAACATGCCCTTCCTGTCGTGCCGAGCCAAGGTGTTGACGGCGGAAACGGCTGATGGCACGAGGCACAGCACGTCGGTGGACTTCTCGACAAACTGCGCCCGGATTCCAGTCGAGGTGATTAGCACAAGCGCCAATAGGAACAAATATCTCATTGTACTGTCAGTTTTTTTTTCTATAAAAAAACATAATGCACAATTCACAAGCCGGATGGCGATTATGAATTATGCATTATGGATTACGCATTATGAATTTTACGCATTGTCGTTGAGTTCATTGCTTAGAACGGGAGGTCGTCGCCGCCGGACTGGGGCTGCTCGACTGGGGCTGACGGTTGTGGAGGCTGCACTGTCGTTGTGCCGCCCTGCGGTGCAGTTGTGCCGCCGGGCTGGGAGCCGCCGTTCTGACCGTCCACGCCGGGACGCTCTATCTTCCAACAGTTGAGGGTGTTGTAGTACTTGCCCTGGTATTCGCGGCCACGGATGTCGAAAGACACCTTTATGTACTCGCCGTCATTGAACTGGCTGAGCTGGACACGGTCGCCATATACATTGAACACCGCGAGCTGAGGGTACTGGCCGGGGATTTCGATGACGAAGTCCTGGGAAGACCAGCTGTTGCCGCTGGCAGACACACCGCTCCTCACGTCGAGCTTTTTGATGAGTTTGCCTTCTACTTCTAATGATGCCATATTGCTTTTATTATTTGATGGTTTTGGATTATTTCTTGTCGTCTTTGATAATCTGGTGGAGTGTCACGTCGAAGATCAGGACACTGTTGCCGGGGATGTTGCCAGTACCACGCGGGCCGTAGCCAAACTCGGAGGGGATGAAGATTCTCCACTTGCTGCCGACCTTCATCAAAGGAATTGTCTTAGACCAGCCGGGGATTACGCCCTTGAGGGGGAACTGTGCGGGCTGACCGCGCTTGATGGAGCTGTCGAACTCCGTGCCGTCGATGAGTGTGCCTACGTAGTCACACTCGACAACATCGTCGATGGTGGGCTGTGCGCCGTCGCCTTCTTCAAGCACAATGTACTGGACGCCGGTAGAGTCGATGACCTTCACGCCTTCCTTCTTGGCGTTTTCTTCGAGGAACTTCTTGCCCTCGGCGAGGGTCTTCTGAGCCTTGGCTTCGGCGAGCCTGTTCATTACCGTCATGAACACCTGCTGTGCCTCCTGCGGCTTGTACTGCACATTGGCAGTGTCATTATTGACAACCGCCTGGAATCCGGCGACGAAGTTGTCGAGGTTAAAATCTTCGAGTACGGGGATGATTTGGTCGTGCATCTGTGTGCCCATAAGCACACCGATAGCGTAACTTGCCGAATCTGCGGCGTTGTCGAATTTTGCGGTCTTGTTCTGTGATGTTCCGCCTGCGCATGATGCGAATACCGTGGCCACGGCCAATGCCGATGAGGTCAGGATTGTTTTTAAATGTTTCATTTTTATGTTGTTTGTAATATATGTGTACAGTTTAATGGACGGCTTACTCGTCGCCGTCGGTGTCGAACATATCAAAGTTAATCGACGGCGAGTCGTCATCTTCGTCGTCTTCCGCCTGATGCTCTGTGACTTGCACAAGCTCGATGTCGAATATCAGTGTCGAGTACGCCGGGATTACGGACGCCGGCGAATATTCGCCGTAGGCAAGGTCTGACGGGATATAGAACATGTATTCCGCGCCTTCCTTCATCAACTTCAGCCCCTCGGTCATGCCGGGTATGAGGTAGTCGAGGTTAAGCTGCACAGGCTCCTCGGTGTCGAATGTGGAGTCGAACACTGTTCCGTCGAGGAGTTTGCCCTCGTAGTGTACCTTGACACCGCATGTGTCGTCCGGCGTCCTGCCGGTGCCTTCCTTTATGACGCGGTACTGGAGGCCGGATTCGGTCGTGATTATGCCGTCTTCCTTCGCATTATTGGCGAAGAACTCCTTTTCCTTGGCTTGAGCCTTCTCTTTCTGCTGCGCCTCAATCCGTGAAAAATACGTGCTTACCATTGCCGACATGTCGTCGGACGGGATTGCCAACGTCTTGTTGTTGGCGATGTCGCTGAACGCCTTGCCAATCGCGTCGGCGGAGAACATGTCAAATCCCTGTTCTGCAAAGTTTTTCGCCATCAGGATTCCCACACAATAACTTACAGAATCCTCCGCTGTGGCAAGTTTGACCTTATTGTAATACTTTTGAGCTGCGGCAAAGTCGCTCAACGCCAATATCGCCGCAATAACTATGATGATTTTCTTCATTTTTAATTCATAATTCATAATTCAAAATTCACAATTCTCTCCTCCCAAAATCTCTCCTCTCTCCTCTCAAAATATCAGCACACCGTCGCAAGCTCGGTCTTGAGCACCGAAATCGCCATGCTGATGGGCGAGTTTGGAAGTGAAGCGTAGTTGTCGATGATTTTTTTGCCGAGGTCGAGGGCTTTGGCATCCACGGCGACAGTCTGCGCGGTCTGGTTGATGAGCTGCGCCATTACGTCCTTAGTCTCCGTCACGGCCTTCCAGGCATTGTCGCTGACATAGAGCTGCTGCGAGTAGTTGTGCTCGAACTCGGCGCGTATTGTCGCCAGGAGGTCGCGCTGAAGCTCGATGGCGGTCATGCCGTTTTCAGCAGTGCGGATTATGATGCTCTGAGGCTCCATCCTTTCCAAAAACAACACAAGCCTCTCGTATGCGGCGAGCCTTACGGGCAGGACGGTCTTGCTGTTGCCAATAAGAAGCTCCATCTTCAACTTGTTTTCGTCGCGCTTGTTGAACTGTTTGAGCATCAAGTAACTACAAGCCAACACCACCAACGAGGGCAGGATGTATTTAAGGATTTCAAGTATTTCCATTATGCTTACTTATGTGTTAACAAAAATTTCGGGTCAAAATTAATAATTATTTGGGAATAATCTGTCACAAATAATCACAAAAAATATTTTTTGCATCGAATTAATATTTTCCACTTTTTCTTTTCGCAAGTTGGAAGTACTTATTAACTTTGCAGTTGCAATATATGACAGAAATGAGATTATACAACAAACTTATTGTACCGGCGGTCATTACCGCCGCAGTAGCGGGCTGTATGCCCAAGACAGAGAGCGACAACCATACAAAATTCGAGGTCGTGGGCGAGTTCGAAGGCATGGCGGGCGACACTGCGTACCTCAAGCTCGTCAAGGACAACGGCTACGAGTTCATCGACTCGGCGCGTGTGGACGCTGACGGACATTTCAGGCTCGAGGGCTCCATCTCGGACCCCGACTTCTACATCCTTCACTTCGCGTCCGACAACAGCCGGCAGATTACACTCATACCCGACACGTCGCAGGTAGTGAAGGTCAGTGGCAAGGTCAAGGATTTCCCCGACAACTATGACGTGGAAGGCTCGCCGGAAAGCGAAAACGTATGCAACCTCATTCACAAGATGCGCGACACGAGGGCTGTATGCGACTCGCTTGGACGGATTTTCCGCGCAAACATCGACGCGCCCAACCTCGCCGGCATCAAGCAAAAACTCGACTCGGTATATTCGCTGACTGTAAATGACCAGAAGAAATTTTCGCTGTCGTTCCTTAAGGACAACCCCGAGGCATTGTCCCAGATCGTCTGCCTGTCGCAGTACATCGCGCCAAAACTGCCGGTATTCGACCCGGCGAAGGATTTCGACAGCTACAATGAGGTCGCGGGAAGGCTTGTGGAGCGTTACCCTGACAATCTCCAGACACGAAAACTCGCCTCCTACGTCGAAAAAATACGCCTTTCGCAAGGCACTGCCGCCCAGGGACTTCAGCAACTCGCCGTCGGCCAGCCAGCCCCCGAAATCGCGCTACCGACCATAAAAGGCGACACAGTAAAACTATCATCACTAAAAGGCAAATACATACTGCTCGACTTTTGGGCGTCGTGGTCGCCGGAATCGAAAGCCAACACCGAGAACCTCAACAAGTTATACTGGAAATACCGCTATAACAACTTTGTGGTCTGCCAAGTCGCGCTCGAAAGCAACGCCGACGACTGGAAAAACGCCGTAAAGGCGCAGAAAATCCCGTGGGTGTCTGTATCGGACATGAAACTATGGCAGTCGTCGGCGGTGGAGGCATACGGCGTGAGGTCTTTGCCATATAACTTCCTCATCGGCCCCGACATGACGATAAAGGCAATGAACCTCACCGCCGAAAAACTCGACGACAAGCTGCTGGAACTCGTCGGAAAGCCCATAAAGCCAAAACCAAAAGAAGAAACTACAAACCAATAAAAAGGAACATACGACATGAAAGATTTTTTGAAGATGACCGGCGCGGTCTTGACCGGCCTGTTTATATGGGGATGCCTGACATCGCTTTTCCTCATCATAGCCACAGTAATGATGATGGCGAGCATGATGAAGAACACATCAAACAACAACTCAAGCATCCGCTCGAACTCTGTCTTGAGGCTCAACCTCTGCGATGCCATTGACGAACGCTCAAGCACCGACTACAGCAGCATCTACAGCTCGCTCTCGTTTGAAAAGATGAACAAACTCGGGCTTAACAACATCGCCCTCGCGCTTGAAAAGGCGGCATCGGACGACAAGATTCTCGGACTGTGCATCAACTGCTCGGACTACAACCTCGCCGACATCGCCATCGCCGACGAGTTGAGGAACAGGATTAAGAAATTCAAGGAAGTATCCGGAAAGCCAGTCTTCGCCTTCTCGAACTCCTTCGAGAATTTTGACTATTACATTGCCACAATAGCCGACAGCGTCTTCATGCGCACGATGGGCGAGTTTGGGCTTAACGGACTATGCTCACAGTCAATGTACTATAAAGGCGCATTGGACAAGTTCGGAATACAGGCACAGGTTCTTCGCCACGGAAAATTCAAGTCCGCCGTCGAGCCTTACATCCAGGAAACCATGTCGGACGCCAACCGCGAACAAATCACAAAATACCTCGGCGACATCTGGTCCACAGTCGCCAACACAATCTCCGCCGACCGTGGCATCGAACTCGCCTCAATCAACAAACACGCCAACGCCCTCGACCTATACGCAAACGACGAACTTTGCATCGCGGAGGGTTTCGTGGACGGTGTGATTTATGAAAGCGACTTTGACAAGAAAGTCGCCGAAAACTTCTACTACGACGGCACAGAATCGCCCGAATACGTGACAATTTCTAAATACATAGATTCACTGACAGACGACGACGCGACCGGCACGGACAAAATCGCCGTCCTGTACGCCACTGGCGAAATTGTAAGCGAGAGTAACGGCGACCAGTACATCACGTCCAAAGACATGCTCAAAGAAATAAAGAAGATAAAGGACGACGACAACATCAAGGCTGTCGTCCTGCGCGTCAACTCGCCCGGCGGCTCGGCTACCGAGGCCGAAATTATCCACAATGCGCTCATGGAACTCCGTGACACAAAGCCACTTGTAGTCTCGATGGGCGGATACGCCGCGTCGGGCGGATATTACATTTCGTGTCCCGCCCACAAAATCTACGCCGACCCTAACACAATCACCGGCTCCATCGGCGTGTTTGGACTGCTGATGAACCCAGAAAAACTCCTCAACAAGACCATCGGCATTAACATCGAGACCGTGAAGACCCACGACATGTCCGACATCAACGCCGGAATGACTGAAAAATCCTCACAGGAACTTTCTGTGATGCAGCGCGATGTCGAGAGGATATATGGCATTTTCCTCCGGCACGTCGCCGACGGACGCAGCATGAGCGTTGACTCTGTGGACATGATTGCACAAGGGCGAGTTTGGACGGGCAAGTCGGCACTTGAAATCGGACTGGTGGACGAGATTGGCGGACTCGACATGGCCATCGACAAAGCCGCAGAACTTGCGGAAATCTACGGCGACGCATCCATCCAAGAGTTTCCCGAGCAGGAGGACGAATTTTCAAAAATATTCTCCGCCTTCACCGACGAAGCCGCGCGGATGATGTACGGCGACGAAATCCTCGCCCAAAAACGATTCATCAAGAATTTCAAGTCGCACACCGGCGTACAAGCCTGGCTGCCACCGACAAAAATAAAATAGTTTTTTTCCACCACAAATGAAAAGAATGAAAAGAATGTAAAGAATTAAAAAGATTTTTTAGATATAACTCATTTTAATTCTTTTAATTTATTTTAATTCTTTTAATTTATGGTAAAAAAAACGCCGTAGGCGTTGAAGATACAATAATGTTAATATTATAACTATGGTAATAGATTACAGTAAAGTAGAATTTGAAACGATACCGCACTTCAAGGGCGGCGAGAAGGAAATGCACGCCAAGATGTTTTTCGACGGCAAAAACCGCATCATGCACTCGTACCTTGCGCCGGGCGCGTCAATTGGCCTGCACACCCACGAGACATCGAGCGAGATAATGTTTTTCGTCAGCGGCACTGGCAAGGCAATCATTGACGGCATCGAGGAGCGCGTCCATCCCGACCTCTGCCACTATTGTCCCAAAGGACACCAGCACACGCTCATCAACGACGGAACCGAGAACCTCGAGTTCTACGCAGTCGTCCCGGAACAATAAGCCGCTGCTGAACCGCCGTCAGGCGGCACAGACAAACAGACAATCAAAACATTTTTACGATAATTATTGAATAATGGAACTTAAAAGCAAAGTAAATACATCGGGAAGGCTTATGGCGGCCGCCCGTGGACTTTGGCGAGCAAACGGCATGAAGGAGCAGCATTTTGGAAAGCCCATCATCGCCATCGCCAACTCATTCACAGAGTTTGTGCCGGGGCACGTACACCTCAACGAGTGCGCCCGAATCGTCAAGGAAACCGTCGAGAGCCTGGGCTGTTTCGCGGCAGAGTTCAACACAATCGCCATCGACGACGGAATCGCGATGGGGCACGACGGAATGTTGTACTCGTTGCCGAGCCGCGAAATCATAGCCGACAGCGTGGAATACATGTGCCAGGCTCATAAGGCGGACGCACTCGTCTGCATCTCTAACTGCGACAAGATTACCCCCGGTATGCTCATGGCATCCATGCGCCTTGACATTCCCACAATCTTCGTTTCGGGCGGCGCGATGGAGGCCGGACGCTACAACAATGGCAAAATCGACCTCATCGACGCAATGATTATGGGCGGCGACAATGGCGTTTCGGAAGAAGAACTCTCGAAGGTCGAAAAACTCGCCTGCCCGACCTGCGGCTGTTGTTCGGGAATGTTCACTGCAAA
This sequence comes from uncultured Bacteroidales bacterium, assembly GCA_905234655.1. Taxonomy (GTDB): domain Bacteria; phylum Bacteroidota; class Bacteroidia; order Bacteroidales; family UBA3824; genus UBA3824. The sequence goes on along the minus strand of CAJOJG010000002.1, from coordinate 55,615 downwards.
CTCCATGAACTGCCTTACGGAAGCCCTCGGACTTTCACTGCCCGGCAACGGCACAATCGTCGCCACACACGTCAACCGCCGCCGCCTTTTTGAGGACGCTGGAAAGCGCATCGTCGAACTGGCGTACCAGTACTACCGCGACAATGATTCTTCGCTCCTTCCCAAGAGCATCGCCACAAAGGCCGCTTTCGTCAACTCGATGGCTCTCGACATTGCGATGGGCGGCTCTACAAACACTGTACTCCACCTTTTGGCGGTTGCGCAGGAGGCTGGCGTAGATTTTAAGATGAAGGACATCGACGAACTCTCACGCCGTGTGTCGTGCATCTGCAAGGTTGCGCCCAACACCCACGACTACCACATCGAAGAAGTCAACCGTGCGGGCGGCGTGCTCAACATCCTCGGCGAACTTGCCAAGAAAAAGCTCCTCGACCTCTCATGCAAGCGCACAGACGGCCTTACGCTCGGCGAGGCAATTGAAAAATATTCAATCACAAAGCCACAAATCGACCCAGAGGCTCAGCGCATCTACTCGTCGGCAGCATCGGGCAAGATTGGCCTCCTGAAAGTCGCAAGCCAGGACACACGTTGGGAAACCCTCGACACAGACCGCGCCAATGGCTGTATCCGCGACATGGAACACGCCTACACGAAGGACGGCGGCATCGCTGTCCTCTTTGGCAATATCGCCAAGGACGGTTGCGTCGTGAAGACCGCCGGTGTGAGCGAGAAGATTTTTAAATTCTCCGGCACGGCAAAGGTCTATGACTCACAAGACCAGGCTGTTGCGGCAATCCTCGGCGACAAGGTCAAGGCTGGCGATGTTGTTGTCATAAAGTACGAAGGGCCTAAGGGCGGCCCCGGTATGCAGGAAATGCTCTACCCGACTTCCTACCTCAAATCCAAGCATCTCGGCGACAAGTGCGCCCTCATCACCGACGGCAGGTTCTCCGGCGGCACATCAGGCTTGTCAGTTGGACATGTAAGCCCCGAGGCAGCCTCTCATGGTGCGTTTGCGCTCATCGAGGACGGCGACATCATCGAGTTCGACATCCTCGCCCGCAGTGTCAACCTCAAAATCTCCGACGATGAACTCCAACGCCGCCGCGCAGCCATGGACGCCGACCCCAACGGCTACCAGCCCAAGCGTGACCGAGTTGTCAGCAAGGCTCTCCGCCTCTACGCCGCCCACGCTTCCAGCGCGGACAAGGGCGCAGTAAGGGAATTGTAGGAGAATATTGCGTGTAAGGACCCAAAAAAATTGCGCGTTGAAATTCAAGCTTCACCACCTGAATTTCAACGCGCATTTTTATGCCATATAGAAATTTCATCGCCGCCTTAGTCGACATTCGTCAACTTCCAGTTTCTGATTTTGTTGGAAGTCCGGGCGGCCTGGGCGAGGGCTTCGAGATAGTCGGTAAGCTCCTCGATGGGTTTTGTGACCGCCACACGGCCTGAACGCGCGAACTGCAATATGCCATACGGCTTAAGCTGCTCAAAAAGCTTTTGGGTCTCACGCTTAAAGCCGGTCTTTTCTATCACAATGAAGCCGTCCTCAATGTCGAGGATGCGCGCATTGTATTCACGGATAATGTCCTCCATGGACTTGTCGCGCTTTGTGAGATTCCGGGTCGAAATCTTATATAGCGCGATTTCCTGTGCGATGACGTCGTCCTCCTCGTAATAACATGCGCGCAGGACTTCCGTGAGCTTCTCTATCTGGTCGACAACCTTCTTTATCAGGCTGTGGGTGCATTTTGTGACGATGGTGTAGCGGAAAATGCCCTTAATCTCAGATTCGGATGTCGTCAAGGAGTCGATGTTAAGGTGGCGGCGAGTGAAGACGATGGTTATCCTGTTCAACATTCCCACCTTGTCCTCAGTAAACACCGTCACGGTATATTGACGTGGTTCTTCGTCGATTGTCTTGTTCATTTCTCTGTTCTAATTAATATAACACTTTAGCACAATTTAACCTCGTCCACTGTCGAGCCTGGCGCGATGAACGGCATGACCTTCATGTCCTTGTCAACCTCAATGTCGAGCAGGTATGGCCCGTCGAGATCCAGCATCTCGTCTATCGCCGGGTCGAGGCCAGCCCTGTCTGCGACCTTCCGAGCCTTTATGCCGTATGCAGCCGCGAGGGTCACAAAATCAGGATTGATGAGGTTAGTGGCGGAATGACGTCCGCCATTGAACATAGTCTGCCACTGGCGCACCATGCCGAGGACAGAATTGTTGAGGATCACGATTTTCACAGGCAGATGCTCCTGGATGATTGTGCCAAGCTCCTGCTCGTTCATCTGGAATCCGCCGTCGCCCGTGAAGAGTATGACAGGCTTTTGTGACTGGGCGACCGCCGCGCCGACCGCCGCCGGAAGTCCGAAACCCATCGTGCCGAGGCCGCCTGAAGTCAGGAACGTGTTGGGTGTCTTGAACTTATAGTAACGCGCAGCGACCATCTGGTTTTGACCTACATCAGTTACGACGATGGCTTCGCCCTTGGTCTTGCGCGAGATGATGTCCACAGGCTCGCCGGGCTGTATGATGCCTTCGCCGGGCTGGGTGTCGTGCCTTATGACCTGCTCATACTCCATCTTGTAGAACTTGTCGAACTCGGCGCGCCACTGCTTGTTGGACTTCTTCTCAAGCATCGGGGTGAGGTACGAGAGCGCGGTCTTCAGGTCGGCATGCACCGCCAAATCGGTCTCCACGTTCTTGTCGATTTCCGACTTGTCAATTTCTATATGCAACACCTTCGCCTTCTTCGCGTAGCCGGACAACCGGCCGGTGACACGGTCAGAGAACCTCATGCCAATCGCGATTATCAAGTCGGCCTCGTTTGTGAGCTTGTTAGAGGCATAACTACCGTGCATGCCCAACATGCCGATGCACAACGGGTGGTCTGACGGCAGGGCGGTAAGTCCCATGAGCGTCATGCCAAACGGTATTCCGGCTTTCTCCAACATCTCGCGGACAGCCTTTTCCGCACGCGCGATAAGCACGCCATGCCCGATAAGCGCGAGCGGCCTCTTGGCGTTGTTAATCATCTCCGCAGCTGCGGCTATGTTCTCCTGGTCAATCTCCGGATAGGGAGCGTAGCTGCGCAGGACCGGAGCTTTTTTATAGTGGAACTCCGTCTCGTGGGTCAGCGCGTCCTTCGTGATTTCTATGACCACGACACCCGGACGACCCGACACGGCGATGTAGAACGCCTTTGCGAACGAGTCGGCGATGTCCCCGGGCCTCGTTATCTGGCAGCTCCATTTTGCTATCGGCATCGACAATCCGAACACGTCGGTCTCCTGGAATGCGTCCGTGCCGAGGAACGTACTGCCGACCTGTCCCGTGATGACAACCATCGGGACTGAATCCATGTTTGCGTTTGCAATGCCCGTGATGGCGTTAGTGGCGCCCGGCCCCGATGTAACGATGCACACGCCGACCTTGCCGGTAATCTGTGCGTATGCCTGCGCCTCGTGGGCGGCAGCCTGCTCGTGGCGGGCTAACACGTGGCGTATCTTGCCCTCATTGATATAGTCGAAAAGGCTGTCGTAGAGCGGGATTACCGCGCCGCCCGGATAGCCGAACACAGTGTCCAAACCTTCTTCAAGCAGCGACTTGACAACGGCCTGTGATCCTAATATTTTTCCCATAAAAATGTGTTTTACAAAAAATTTTCTGCGAAGTTAATGATTATTATCGAAATGGTGAAAATTGCGGCACAATTTTTTTGCGGCGAAAGATTATTTCGCTATTTTTGTGGACAAAGAAATAATAGACAATGGACGCACTACACGAAATAAAAAAGATTGTTGGACAATCAGTTACCCACAAAGGTTCCGCGATACTTTATGGGTCTCGCGCACGTGGCGACGCCCATAATGATTCTGACTGGGATATACTTATCATCCTTAACAAAGATACGTTAAATCAAGACGACTATGACAACGTAAGTTATCCTCTTGTGCTGGCAGGGTGTGAACTTGGTGAGGAAATTAACCCCATTCTATACACTCGAAAGGAATGGCAAAAGTACAAATACACTCCTTTTTACGAAAATGTCGTTCGTGAAGGAATCTAACTGATATGACAATGGATGAACAGAATCGCGCAATAATAGACAAGAGATATGGTAGTTTTTTATCAAGACTTTTCCAACTTAGACAAAAAGCCGACTATAATTGTTCCTTTCAAATATCACAAGAAGAAGTTTCAGAGTTCGAAATATTAGCACACGATTTTATTGACACAGTAAGCTCACTGGTAAATTTATAAAATTCCCCAAGACCATGGCAGACAGGGTAACGACATTGATTGAAAAGATGAAGGCGGCTGGCGACGAGGAGCAGCGGCAGGTTTTGACGCGGTTTTTCAAGACCGGGAAAGGCGACTATGGCGAGGGCGACGTGTTCCTGGGGCTTAGAAATCCACAGACGCGCGCCTTTGCAAAAGAATTTTCTGACCTTTCGTTTGACGAAATCCAGCGGCTCATAGATTCCGAGTACCACGAAATCAGGCTGTGCGGGTTCCTGATTCTTGTCGAGAAATACCACAAACTACAGTCCACAAGGCTGAAGAACGACATAAACTCGATGGCCGGCCGCGACTCAATCATAAACTTCTACATCGCCAACTCCACCCGAGCCAACAACTGGGACATCGTTGACCTGACTGCGCATAAACTCCTCGGCAACTGGATTATAGAGCGCACACTCATCGACCTTCCCGAGAAGGAGGACGCTATCCAAAAGCTCGCCGAAAGCGACAATCTTTGGCAAAAGCGCATGTCGATGGTCTTTACGTGGATGACTTCGCAGCACGGTCATCCCGAATATGCCATCAGATACGCGATGTTCCACCTCCACCACCCTCACGACCTCATGCACAAGGCTGTCGGCTGGATGCTCCGTGAAGTCGGCAAACGATGCGACATGGACATCTTGCGCGACTTCCTCGCCGACTACCACGCCGAAATGTCCCGCACCACGCTGAGATATGCAATCGAAAAGATGGACGAGAAGGAACGGAAATATTGGATGGAGCTGTGAGAGGAACGAGGAGAGAGGAACGAGGAAAAAGGAGAGAGGAACGAGGAAAAAGGAACGAGGAGAGATTATGGAGGAAAGCCATGGTAAAACAAAAGCGCACATCAGAATTTAGATTCGTGGTGTGCGCTCCAACAACTTTAAATTTTAAGAATTTGAGAAAGTGGGAGTTAAAGGATTCGAACCTATGACCCTCTGCTTGTAAGGCAGACGCTCTGAACCAACTGAGCTAAACTCCCTATGAAAGAGTATTTGGTGGGAGTTAAAGGATTCGAACCTATGACCCTCTGCTTGTAAGGCAGACGCTCTGAACCAACTGAGCTAAACTCCCTATAAAAGTAGTTTTTTAATCGTGGGAGTTAAAGGATTCGAACCTATGACCCTCTGCTTGTAAGGCAGACGCTCTGAACCAACTGAGCTAAACTCCCAAAAGTCTTATCGTTTTTGACAGTGCAAAGGTATGCACATTTTTTTAATTCTCCAAATCATTTTGCAAGTTTTTCAGCAAAATATTTCCGTCATACACGACAACTTTTTGTTTATTAGTTTTTTACGTACAAAAACTTTTTTTCACTTTTTTTCCAGTTTGCCTGATGCCTTGAGGTATTGGCCAGTGTACGAGTCGCCACACTCGGCGAGTTTTTCGGGTGTGCCGGTGAAGACGACGTACCCGCCTTCCTTTCCGCCCTCTTTCCCGAGGTCGATGACATAATCGGCACTCTTTATGATTTCCGGGTCGTGCTCGATGATGACGGCAGTATTGCCACGGTCGATGAGTGCATTTATGGCGGCGAGGAGCTTCTTTATGTCATGGAAGTGGAGGCCTGTGGTCGGCTCGTCAAAAATGAACATCGTGTGCTGTCCAGACTTCTCCGCAAGCAGGAACGAAGCAAGCTTTATCCTCTGGTTCTCGCCGCCGGAAAGCGTGGACGACGGTTGTCCAAGCTTTATGTAGCCGAGTCCGACCTGCGAGAGTACAGAAAGTTTTTGCGCAATCTTGACGGCAGTGTGGTTATCAACGTCCTCGGCGAAGAACGCCTGCGCCTCGTCGACAGACATTTCGAGTATGTCAAAAATGTTCTTGCCGCGGTAATGGACTTCGAGCGTCTCGTCCTTGAACCGCCGCCCCTGGCAACTGTCGCATATCAGCGTCACGTCCGCCATGAACTGCATCTCGACCTTTATCACGCCCTCGCCCTGGCACTCCGGGCATCTGCCGCCGTCAGTGTTGAAGGAGAAATAGCCTGGCGTATAGCCCATCTGACGGCTCAACTGCTGTTCAGAAAACAGTTTGCGGATGTCGTCGTATGCCTTGATGTAACTGACAGGGTTACTGCGCGACGACGTGCCGATTGGGTTCTGGTCGACGATTTCCACAGAATCCAGCATCTTCAGGTCGCCGTCCACAGAATCATGCTCGCCGGGCTTCCCGCCAATGTCCAAAAGCTGCTGGGCAAGCGCGGGATAGAGTATGCCCTTTATGAGCGACGACTTGCCGGAGCCGCTGACGCCTGTGACGACTGTCATAAGGTAGAGCGGAATTTTGACAGTGACATTCTTGAGGTTGTTCATCCTCGCGCCATGGATAGTGACAGACGCGCCGGATTTTGGCGACCATGGACGGCGGCGCGGCACTTCGATGGACATTTCGCCAGTCAAGTATTTCGCGGTCAGGCTGTGAGTGGCTTTTTCAAGCTCCGAAACCGCCCCTTGGAACATGATCTCGCCGCCAAAAACGCCAGCCTCCGGGCCGATGTCGATAATATGGTCGGCGGCGCGTATGATTTCCTCGTCATGCTCGACGACAAGGACAGTATTGCCCAAGTCGCGGAGTTTGCGCAGGACACTAATAAGGCGGTGGGTGTCGCGCGTATGAAGTCCAACAGACGGCTCGTCAAGGATATACAGCGAGCCGGTAAGACTTGAGCCAAGGCTTGTGGCGAGGTTGATGCGCTGGGACTCGCCGCCGGAAAGCGTGGACGATAGCCTGTCGAGAGTTATGTAATGCAGCCCAACGTCACATAAGAACTCAAGCCGCGAAATGATTTCGTGGAGTATGCGCTCGGCGATTTTAGAGTCGGTTTCCGAGAGTTCGATGTGGCGGTAGAACTCCAAAAGTTCGTCTACCGGCATCTTCACAATCTGGTCGATGCTCCTGCCGCCCACCTTTATATATGTAGCCTCCTTCCTCAGACGCGAGCCGCGACATTCGGGGCATGTGGTCTGCCCACGGTAACGGGCTATCATCACGCGGTTTTGGATTTTGTAACTCTCCTTCTGCAACATCTCGAAGAAGTCGTTAATGCCGCTCAGACCGCGCCGTCCCGACCATAAGATGTCCTTCTCGTCGTCCGTGAGCATGTTGTACGGCGTATGGATTGGAAAACCGAACTTGCCGGCCTTCATGCAGAACGCGTCCCTCCATTCGCCGAGCTTTGGCCCGTTCCAACATTTGACGGCGTTTTCATACACCGACAGGCTTTTGTTCGGGATGACGAGGTCTTCGTCGACGCCCATGATTCGTCCGAGGCCGTTGCACTTTGGACATGCGCCAAGAGGGTTATTGAAGGTAAAGGTGTTTACCGACGGGTCTTCAAACTTAATCCCGTCGGCCTCGAACCTCGTGCAAAAATGCTCGGTGCGCATCTCCTTCCCCGGCTCCTCTATCTGCAAATCACAATCGCCGTCGCCCTCGTAAAACGCCGTCTGTATGCTGTCGCTCATTCGGCTCATGGCGTCCGCCGCAGAGTTGGGCTTGAACCGGTCGACCAAGATGTGCTTCTTCTTGAAATTCTTAAGCAGCGATTTCTTAGCCGCAAGGTCGGCGATTTCGTATATCTGTCCATCAGCCATTATGCGTGAAAAACCTTCCGTAATAAGCAATTGGAGATGCTGTTCGGGAGTGCGGCCTTCCATCGGCACAATGGGCGCGAGGAGTGTGATTTTGGTAGCCTCGGGAAGTGTAAGTATGTAGTTGACCACATCGTCCACGGACTGGCGCTTGACTTCCTTACACGACACTGGCGATATTGTCCTGCCGATTCGGGCATAGAGGAGCTTGAGGTAGTCGTATATTTCGGTCGAAGTGCCGACGGTACTGCGCGTGTTCTTCGTCGTCACCTTCTGCTCAATGGCTATCGCTGGCGGAATACCTTTAATATATTCGACCTCCGGCTTTGTCATGCGCCCGAGGAATTGCCTTGCATACGCCGACAAGGACTCGACATACCGCCGCTGCCCCTCGGCGTACAGAGTGTCGAAGGCCAACGTGCTTTTTCCAGAGCCACTTAAGCCGGTGATTACCACAAACTTGCCCCTGGGGATTGTCAATGAGATGTTCTTGAGGTTATGAAGGCGCGCGCCTTTTATGACGATATTTCCTTCCGTGTCGTCGAGTATGGTGTTAGTCATTTCGAGTAAATTTCAATATTTTTTGCAAAATTAATAGTTTTATTCTTTCATGGTGCGCTTTTTTGTTTTAATTTTGTCTTACCAATTAAAAAAAATCATAACACTCATTCCTAAAAACGACACACAGAATGTTACAAAGACAACAGACAATTTGGTGGTTCCTCATCGGGGTATTCTCGCTCCTGATGCTACCGTTCGACTGGATGACGCTTTTCGTCACTGACGGAAACTACACCATCTCCGCCGCCGGGGTGGTCAAGGACGGCGCGGAAACCGTAATCCCTGGCACAATGCCCGCCGCATACCTCATAGCGTCCGCTATATTCAACTTCGTCATCATCGCATTGTTCAAAAACAGAATCCTACAGTCCCGGCTGACAATAATCTCGATCATCATGTCCATCGGATTTTACGGGCTGGCGCTCATGTACAGGTACTTGTCGTTTGAAGGCGACGTGACGGGCTCCAACTTCAACTGGCCGCTCATCCTGCCGCTCATAAACACAATCCTCGGCATAATGGCATTCCGCCATGTCCTGCTCGACGAGGCCAAAGTAAGGTCGCTCGACAGAATCAGATAACCACAACCAGCCCCCGCAAACATTTTCCTTAAAAGAAGTTTGCGGGGATTTTTTTGCCCATGCTAATTATAAAAAACCGCTTTTCATATATTAATAACCTGAAGTTATAGGTTAAAAACAAGTTTTGGGAATAACCTAATATTTTTTTATATGATTTTTCAGAAATAATATAATAATTTATTAACATCAAAAATTATTGTCACGACAAAATTACATTTACCTTTGTGTCCGAGTTAAACAAAAATAAATTGAAAGACAAGCACATGAAATTAAGAATTTTCACTATGATCGCCGCGCTGTCGGTGACGGCGGGCACGGCATTTGGTCAGACCGACACGACTAACGACATCGAACACCGCGAAATCAAAATCCTGTCGGCGCGCGTGCCGCTTACGAGTTCGCAGACTCCGCAGCAGGTAACGGTAATCACCCACGACGAAATCGCCGAACTCCCGGTCCACACAATCGACGACGTGCTTAAGTTTGCCGCCGGTGTGGACGTCCGCCAGCGCGGTAACGGCGTGCAGACCGACATCAGCGTCCGTGGCGGCTCTTTTGACCAGGTGACAATCCTCCTCAACGGCATTAACATCACTTCGCCACATACCGGCCACCTCTCCGCCGACTTCCCGCTCTCGCCAGACGACATCGAGCGTGTGGAAATCCTCGAAGGCCCGTCGGCGCGCGTATTCGGCACGTCATCCTTCACCGGCACAGTCAACATCGTGACACGTGAAGACGACCCGACTCGCCCGGGCTTTTCGGCCGCAGCGTCCGGCATGGCGCATGTTTACGCAGGCGACCACGGAAACGCCGGCGCGAATGCAAACGCCACAATCGCCCACAACGCCGGAAGCCAGGCGAGGATGACACACACATTGTCCGCTGGCCATGTCCGTGACGACGGCGACACCCCGAACTCCGCTTTCGAGTCCACAAAGGCATATTATAAGGCATCATACAAAGCCGACAACGTCAAGGCGAACTTCCAGGCTGGATACTCGTACCGCCCATACGAAGCCAACACATTCTACGGCTCGGCATCCACCGACCAGTGGGAAAGCAACGAGCATTTCATCATCGCCGCCGCCGCCGAAATCACAGCCGCAAACGTCCACATCGCGCCGTCCTTCGCCGCCGACCGCCGCTACGACCACTACCAGTGGCACCGCGACAATCCCGCCGGGGAGAATTTCCACAGATGCGACGTGAGGACTGCGGGCATTACTGCATGGGCTTCCAACCGCCTTGGACGCACTTCCTTCACCGCCGAGATGCGTAACGAACTTATATATTCCACAAAACTCGGCGAGCCGATGCTCGAATCGGAATGGTTTGATACTAAGGGACATGACGGCACTTCCAGCACAAAATACAACCATTCCGCCGACCGCACCAATATCCTTATCACCGCCGAGCACGACATCATTCTGCCCAAATGGACTATCGCGATGGCTGTCCCGGCTATCACAAACACCGACCTCGACCACAAGTGGCGTTTTTGTCCCGGCACGGACGTGACTTTCCGCCCCGGACTCCACTGGAAACTATTTGCAAACGTAAACTCAGCCCTCCGTATGCCGACCTTCACTGACCTCTACTACTCCGGCACAAACATCGAAGGCACTTCCGACCTCTCGCCGGAACGCACTGTCGACTTCAGCATCGGCACGAAGGCACGCGACACCGGCTTTACCGGCGAAATCCAACTGTACGCCTCCAACAAGAAGGACATGATTGACTGGGTGATATACGGCGACCAAGGCGACGGCAAGACATACAAGAGCGGCAACTTCAAGATGCACAACCGTGGCGCAATGGTCATGGCGGGATGGCTGCCGTCGGAGACATGGGAAAACTGCCCGCTCGAGACCCTCAAAGTCCAGTACGCATATAACGACGCGGACATCGAGTACAGCCGCCCAGTCATCTCCTCAAAATACGCCATGGAATACCTCCGCCACAAAGTCGTCGCCTCCGCAGTCTTCAGAATCGTCAACTCGCTGGTAATGACGCTCGACTACCGCTATAACTACCGCGTCGGCGAAGGCAACGACCCGTATGCGCTTGTGGACTATGGCATTAAGTACGACATAAAGAACCTCACATTCTACGCCGACGCGACAAACATATTCGACAAGGACTACCGCGACTTCTCATACATCGAGCAGAGCGGCTTCAGAATGGTAATCGGCGCAAAAATCAGATTCTAAGCCAAAAACACAAGTGAAAAAAAACACACTTTTATTGTCTGTGTATTGCATTTAATTTTATATCTTTGCACCCTGAAAAAAAACATATTCAGCATATAAGATAAAAACATAACTTACACATGCCAAAACAGACGATAAACAAATGCTCGTTTTGCGGGCGTCCAAGGACGGAGGTATCACTGATGATCGAAGGCGAGTCGGCCTACATCTGCAACTATTGCGTGGACCAGTGCCGCACACTCATTGACGAGAACTCGAAGAACGACGTCTCCGACGCCCGGGCAAATGAAAAAGAGAATTTCGACTACAAGCCATACGACATAAAAAGTTTCCTCGACCAGTACGTCATTGGACAGGAACAAGCGAAAAAATCGCTCAGCGTTGCCGTTTATAACCACTATAAGCGCCTCAGGCAGCGCATAAAGTCCGACGACGTCGATATTGAAAAGTCAAACATCATTATGGTCGGCAGGACCGGCACGGGCAAGACCCTGATGGCAAAGACCATTGCAAGGCTCTTGAACGTGCCTTTCACTATCGTGGACGCGACAGTATTGACGGAAGCCGGATACGTCGGCGAGGATGTCGAAAGCCTGCTTACTCGCCTGCTCCAATCATGTGACTTCGACGTGAAACAGGCGGAGCGCGGAATCGTCTTCATCGACGAAATCGACAAGATTGCACGAAAGGGCGACAATCCGTCCATAACCCGCGACGTCTCCGGCGAGGGTGTCCAGCAAGGCCTGCTCAAAATCCTTGAAGGCAGCATCGTCAACGTACCGCCAAACGGCGGGCGCAAGCACCCAGACCAAAAAATGGTCCCCGTGGACACGAAGAACATACTCTTCATCTGCGGCGGCGCATTTGACGGAATAGAGAAAAAAATCGCACAACGCCTTAACACCGAGGTCGTCGGATTCAACAGCATCCGCGAGAACGGCCAGCTCAACCGTGACAATCTCCTCCAGTACATCACGCCAGCCGACCTCAAGGCCTTCGGACTTATCCCCGAAATCATTGGACGACTGCCACTGCTCACATACCTCGAGCCGCTCGACCGCGTCGCACTCCGCAATATCCTCACCGAGCCGAAGAACGCAATCGTAAGGCAGTACAAAAAACTGTTCCAGATGGACGGCGTCAAACTTGAGTTTGAACCGGCGGTACTCGACTATATCGTCGACGTCGCCGAGGAGTTCAAACTTGGCGCGCGCGGTCTGAGGTCGATTTGCGAGACGATAATGCTCGACATAATGTACGAAATGCCGTCCAAAGGCATAAAGGAGTTCACCGTGACACTCGACCTCGCAAAAGAAAAACTCGAACACGCCGACTTCCTCCGCCACGCGATGGAAGGATAGGGAGAGGAAAGATTTAGAGAGGAAAGAGGAGAGACTTAGAGAGGAAAGAGGAACGAGGAAATCGAAAATCAAAAAATCAAAAAATCGAAAATTACTGCAATGGCAGACGGCGGAAACTTCATCGACTACGTTAAAATATACGTGCGCTCCGGCAAGGGCGGCGCAGGATCGGCCCACCTCAAACGTGAGAAATACCGGCCAAAAGCCGGTCCCGACGGCGGCGACGGCGGACACGGCGGCAGCGTGATTATTAAGGGCAACAAACAGTTTTGGACCCTGTTGCACCTCAAATACCAAAAGCACATCTTTGCTGAAGACGGCGTGTCGGGCATGCGCGACATGTGGCACGGCAAGGATGGCAAGGATGTCGTCATCGACGTTCCGCTCGGCACGGTTGCAAGGGACGGCGAGACCGGCGATTTCCTGTTTGAAATAACCGAAGACGGCGAACAACGTGTCCTCGCCAAGGGCGGCAGGGGCGGCCTTGGCAATGTCCACTTCAAGTCCTCCACGAACCAGACACCGCGCTACGCCCAACCCGGCGAGGAGTGTGAGGAAGGTTGGAAAATACTGGAACTCAAAGTGTTGGCGGACATTGGCTTAGTCGGCTTTCCTAATGCCGGGAAGTCAACGCTACTGTCCACAATATCTGCCGCAAGGCCTAAGATTGCCGACTACCCGTTCACTACGCTTGTCCCCCACCTCGGCATGGTCGATGTCGACAACAAATATTCATTCGTCATGGCCGACATCCCCGGCATCATCGAAGGCGCGTCCGAGGGCAAAGGATTGGGACTGAGGTTCTTGAGGCACATAGAGCGCAACTCGCTCCTGCTATTCCTCATACCGGCGGACAGCGCGGACGCGGCGAAGGACTACGAAATCCTGCTCGGCGAACTTGGCAAATACAACCCCGAACTCCTCGACAAAAGGCGCATCATCGGCATCTCGAAATGTGACGTCGCCGACGACGAAATCCGCGAAGGGATTTTGGAATCACTGCCTTCCGACGTCCCGCACTTCATCTTCTCCTCATACACAAAAGAGGGCGTAAAGGAACTCGTGTACGGAATATGGAAGGAACTTAACAGACAGTAAGACAATTAAAAAAACAATAAAAGAATTATGGCAAAGAAAACAGCAGACACTGGGGCAGCGGCACTCGACCCCAAGGCTGAACGCCTGAAAGCGTTGCAGTTGACCCTCGACAAGATTGACAAGGATTTTGGCAAGGGCACCATAATGAAACTTGGCGACAAAGTTACCGAGGACGTGCCATCGATACCCTCCGGCTCCATCGGACTGGACGCCGCCATTGGCATCGGCGGATACCCGAGGGGCAGGGTCGTTGAGATTTTCGGACCCGAATCCTCCGGTAAGACAACACTCGCAATCCACGCGATTGCCGAGGCTCAAAAGCTCGGCGGCATCGCCGCAATAATCGACGCAGAACATGCATTCGACCGTACATACGCCGAAAACCTTGGCGTCGACGTAAACTCGCTCCTCATTTCGCAGCCCGACAATGGCGAGCAAGCTCTCGAAATCGCCGACTCCCTCATCCGAAGCGGCGCACTCGACATAATAGTCATCGACTCCGTGGCAGCCCTCACACCAAAGGCTGAAATCGAAGGCGACATGGGCGATTCGAAAATGGGTCTTCAAGCAAGGCTAATGTCACAGGCTCTCAGGAAGTTGACAGCCAACATCTCGAAGACTAACACGTGCGTCATATTCATCAACCAGCTGCGCGAGAAAATCGGCGTGCTGTTTGGCAACCCCGAGACTACCACTGGCGGCAACGCGCTTAAGTTCTACGCATCGCTGCGCCTCGACGTGCGCCGCATTGGTCAAATAAAGGACGGCGACAACGTAATCGGCGGACGCATAAAAGTCAAAGTGGTCAAGAACAAAGTCGCTCCGCCATTCAAGAAAGCAGAGTTCGACCTCATGTTTGGCACCGGCATCTCGTCAATCGGCGAACTCGTGGACTTTGCAGTGGAGATGAACGTCATAAAGAAGTCCGGCTCATGGTTCAGCTACGGCGACAGCAAGATTGGACAAGGCCGCGACGCCGTCCTCTCTCTCCTCGCCGAGGACGACGAGCTCCGCAGCGAAATCGAGACAAAAGTCCGCGCCGAACTCCGTGGTGAAAACTACGACCCGAAGGACGACCCGGCAAGCGACACCGAAGCCGGCATGGCATCCATCGCCGCCCAAGAACTCGCAGAAAGCCAGGAAGACTAAAAACACATTGACAAAATCATTTGAACAGGGGTTAACGCCCCTGTTTTCATATCCAAAAACTAACCATTATTTTACATATCTTTCATACTTGATTTGCATTTCATGGATAACTTTGCACAAAACAGAATTTATCATGAAAAGTAAAATCATTCCAGCCCTCGCGTTTACCGCAGCAGCACTTAACGCCACCGCGCAAGACAACCAATGCGCCGTTGAATACTCCATGTACAAGGAGTTTGTGAACGTCGAGGCATATTCCGAAGCCCGCGAACCTTTTTGGAAAGTTTTTAAAGACTGTCCAAAATTCAGCAAAAACATATACATAGACGGCTCAAAAATCTACCGTTCGATGATTAGCAAGGCTGGCGAGGACGACGACGCGCTCGTTAACGCATACGTCGACACGCTCGGCATTATATACCGCCAGCGCATCGCGAACTACGGCGAACCGGCATCCGTCTGGAGCCGCTACGGAATGGAAATCATGAAATACCGCCGCAGCGACACCGCGAACCTCGAAGGATTCCACACCATCGCCAAAGCCATCGCAGCAAACCCGACCGACCCGGACATCGCGTCCGTCGCAG
The DNA here is from genome assembly GCA_905234655.1 of uncultured Bacteroidales bacterium. Lineage (GTDB taxonomy): Bacteria > Bacteroidota > Bacteroidia > Bacteroidales > UBA3824 > UBA3824. The sequence goes on along the minus strand of CAJOJG010000002.1, from coordinate 40,167 downwards.
CATACACACAAGCCGCCTGCGCCCTCCTCGCCAACGGAACAATCGACAACGAGCAGGCATTCGACGCGCTTGAGCCTGTGGTAAAGTCCGTGTACCGCAACCGTGAATCCAAGTCCGAATCATACGGCGAAACTGCCGACAAGGTATTCTCGGTCATGAGACGTACATTCTCACAATCCTCAGCCACACCGACTTTCGACGAACTCTTCCAGCGCAAACGCACTCTCCCGTCGAGCATAACCGAAGTCGCCGCGCTCACAAAAACCATGGACGTATTCTCCGCCGACGGCAACGACCTCTACGCTCAATGCGCCGAGCGGCTCTACAAGAACAACCCCTCCGCACAGGCCGCAGCGTCCATCGCGCGATATAACCGCCATGCGAAAAAGTACGACAACGCCGCCAAGTACTACGACGAGGCGATAAAAATGGAAACTGACCAAAAGCTCAAATCCGACTACCTCTACGAAGCCGCCACAGTCGCAAACAACCAGAACAAACACCGCGAAGCCGTGGCTCTCGCTAAAAAATCAGCAGCCGCCAACCCCAAAAACGGCGCGCCGTCGCTGCTCATCGCCGCGATATACATGGTCAACGCCAACAACTTCGGCGACGACGACTTTGCCCACAGGACTGTATACTGGGTAGCCGCCGACTACGCATCGAAGGCAAAAACCGCCGACATGCCGCTTACAGAAGAGGCTAACAAACTGATAGACAAGTGCAAAAAGCAATTCCCAAAAAAGGAAGACGCCTTCATGCACTCCATAAAGTCTGGCGACGCCGTGACGGTAAAGACATACGACACCGAGACCACCACAGCGCGGTTTTAAAAAAAACTTCAAAAAAAGTTGAAAAAATATTTGCAAATCAGCAAAACCCGTGCTATATTTGTGCCACAGAAAACACGAACCGCAGCGACTGCGCCGTTTTCTTGCCGAAGGCGTTATAAACCCGCCAGCGGCGATTCAATAAAATTTGTTTTCATATCTTGTTTGATTTTAAGTGTTATTTTTTGAAAAAAGTCCGGTACATTATTTTCCCCGGACTTTTTTGATATGAAAAATGACCCAAAAACTTAAACTAAACTTTACTTATGTACACTGAAAACGACATCAAATATTTCGCACAGCGCGAAATCAGCACCGAAGAAATCGACAGACAGTTGGATTTCTACAAAAAAGGATTCCCATACCTCGGAATCGTCAGGCCCGCTACGGCAAACGACGGCATAAGGTGCCTTACCGAGGAAGAGATGAACAAGTATGCTCAAAAGTACGCTCAAGAAGCCGACAAGATGAGCATCGTCAAGTTCGTGCCAGCGTCCGGAGCAGCGTCCAGGATGTTCAAAGACCTGTTTGTATTCGTCTCCGAATACGACGGAAGCCCGGAACAAAAACAGAAATTCAACGACACGAACAATCCGGCCCGACGCTTCATCGACAACATCGACAGGTTCGCCTTCTACGACAACCTCCAGAAAATCGTATACAGCAAGTACGGAAAGTCGGTCAAGGAACTCCTCCAGGATCACAAGCCGAAGGAACTCGTCGAGAGTGTCATAACGAAGGACGGCCTTAACTACGGCAACATGCCCAAAGGCCTCATAGAATTTCATAGATATAAAAACACAACACGGACACCAGTAGAAGAACACATCGCGGAAGGAATCCAGTACGCAAAGTCAGGCAAAGACGTGAAAATCCACTTCACAGTATCGCCTGAGCACCTCGGCTTCTTCACCGCATTCGTCGACAAAGCAAGGATTTCATTCGAAGAAAAATCCAACTGCCAACTCGACATCAACTTCTCTTCCCAAAAGCCGTTCACTGACACGATAGCCGTCGACGAGGACAACGAGATTTTCCGCAACGACGACGGGTCTCCGCTTTTCCGTCCTGCTGGACACGGCTCGTTAATCGAGAACCTCAACGACATCAACGCGCGAATCATATTCATAAAGACAATCGACAACGTTGTGCCGGATTCCCGCAAAGCCGCCACTGTCAAGTACAAAATGGCACTCGCCGGCTACCTGCTCAAGACAAAGGAAAACATCGCGACATATATAAAGGCACTGGAAACTAACCCGACTTCCCAAATCTTGGACGAAGTGTTCGTATTCATAACCAAGAAGTTATGCTGCGAGTTTGACGAAAAGTTCATCAACCTCCCCGACAGCGAGAAAGTGAAAGTCATGCTGGCAAAACTAAAACGCCCGCTGCGCATCTGTGGAATGGTCAAGAACGAAGGCGAGCCGGGCGGCGGTCCATTCTGGGCTAAGAACTCCGACGGAACGACATCGCTCCAAATAGTCGAATCCTCCCAGATAGACAAGAACGACCCAAAGAGCCAGGAAATCGTCGCAAAAGCCACACACTTCAATCCCGTGGACTTAGTGTGCGACGTGACCGACTGCGAAGGCAACAAGTTCGACCTCAGAAAGTTCACCGACCCGATGACAGGATTCATATCCCACAAGTCGAAGAACGGAAAGACCCTGAAGTCAATCGAACGCCCGGGACTATGGAACGGCGCGATGTCCGACTGGAACACGATTTTCGTCGAAGTGCCCATCGAGACATTCTCGCCAGTGAAGACAGTACTCGACCTTTTGAGAGAACAACACCAATAGAGTCCTACCATGGCACGTCTCCAAAAATAATATAGCGTACCATGGCAGGTTTCCAAATCACAATACACCCAAAAGAAAATGTCGTTACTACTTAAAAACGGAACATTCATCGCCCACGACACCCTCGAATTTAAGAAGGTCGACGTCCTTGTCAAGGAAGACAACGAACAGGCGACATTCGTGGACGACTATAAGCCACAGCCAGGCGACACATTAGTAGACTGCTCCGGGCTATATATAACTCATTCATTTGCCGATGCCTACGTGCGGCCGGGATTGTCCCTCGCCGCACAGGCCAAGGTTTTCACAAAGAAAGAGTCCACATATTTCAGGTACGTCAGCGACATACTTTGGAACATCGACAAGTGCATCGACAAGGAGTTGTTATACGCCTCGTCGCTGTACGCGGCACTGCTCGCCGTCCGTAACGGAACTACATTCGCTATATGCCGTAACGAATCGGCGACCTTCATCGAAGGTTCGCTGGCCATCGTGCAAGCGGCGTTTAACAAACTTGGAGTAAGCACATTGTTGAGCTTTGCGGCATCGGAGGCCGACGGATATGCGATTGCGGAGCGTGAGATTAACGAGAACGCCAACTTCCTCAGCACCAACCAAGGGCTTATGGGCATTGCGGCATCGTACCTCGCGAGCGACGAACTCATCACAGAAGTCGGAAAACTCTGTAAGAAAAACAACATCGGCCTGCTCATAAACGCCGCCGAAGACAACATCGACCAAGTGAACACAATGCGCGACCACCGCAGGTCGGTCATTATGAGGCTGTACGAATCTGGACTGATGGACTTCCCGTCCACAATCCTCGCCAATGCAAACTCCATAACCGACACTGAACGCGACTACATCAAAAACAAGCCGTCATGGATTGCGCAAAACCCTGTCGGCAACTTCCAAAGGGGCATCCAGCCGTTCAACTCCGCATGGCTTGACAATATCGTGATGCTCGGCTCGGACTTCTCTAGTGTTTCAATGCCCGAAGCAATGAGGCACGCATACTTCCAGACGATAAAGACCGACAACGAAATCACAGTCCAAACCGCATACAACAGGCTGAATGTAATACATAAATACTTGAAAACTAACGGTTTCAAAGGCGACGGCGACAACAACCTAATCGTATTCGAGAACAACACGCCTTTCGAACTCCGACAAGACAATTTTGCAAAGCACTTTATATATAACAAAAACGCCGTGGACATCAAACTGTTGATTTCAAATGGCAAGATTATTGCAAAAAATGGACATACAACCTTAGAAGACGAAAACGAACTACTCAAATTCATCGCGGAACAAGCAAAAAGGATTGCATGCTAATTACACACAAACGCACTCATACAAGGAAAAACAAAAAACAAAATATTTTGAAGAAGGGAACCAGAACGTGATACTTTTTTTAACACACGAAACTGAATATGCCACGCCGCCTGCTAATACCTATATCATGGGTTTACCATGGATTCACGTCGTTGCGTAACTCGCTGTACGACAATAAGGTACTCAAATCGCACGAATTTGAGGTACCTGTTGTGTCCATAGGCAACATAACCGTAGGCGGCACTGGCAAAACCCCTCACACAGAGCGCATTGTCAACATGCTCTGCGACCAGTTCAAAATCACAATCCTCAGCCGTGGCTATAAGCGGAAGACTAAGGGCTACCTGCGCGCGACGCAGGCCTCGACGGTTGCCGACATTGGCGACGAGCCAAAGCAAATGGCGCGGAAGTTCGCCGGAAAGGCGGACATGGTCGTATGCGAAGACCGCGCGGAAGGCATAGAGCGCATTACTGCCGAAGAAAAGGACAAAAACCTGATGATAATCCTCGACGACGCCTACCAACACCGCAGCGTCACACCGACCGTCAACATACTCCTCATCGACTACAACCGCCCCATATTCGAAGACCACTTCCTGCCTTGGGGCAATCTCCGCGAATCCCCGAAGGAAAGTTCACGGGCTAATATTGTGATAGTCACAAAATGTCCGCCGGACGTAAAGCCGATAGAAAGGCGCGTGTTCTCCAAACACATCGGGCTATTGCCGAGCCAGTCGATTTTCTTCACGACGCTCGAGTACAAGCCGCTCCGACCGGTCTTCGACGACATCACGGCAGACGCGGCGGTCTCAAAGGACACTCACATACTGCTCGTTACAGGCATCGCGAACACAAAGCCCCTCGAAGAACACCTCCGAAAATCCGTGTCGAAGGAAATAACGCACATTAAATACGGCGACCACCACAACTTCAGCAAGAAAGACCTCTCGAAAATCAAATCGGCATACGCCTCCATCCCCGGCGACGACAAGGTCATAATCACGACCGAAAAAGACGCAATGAGGCTCAGCGAAATGCAGCTGCCACAGGAAATCAGGCAGCGTATGTACTACCTGCCGATAGAGGTCAATTTTGTATTCGACGACGAAGATAACCTTAAAAACGAAATATTGAAATATGTTACAGCAGATAAAAACAACTACCAACTTCATACAACAGTCCGTCAATTTTGAGCCTGAAGTAGGGATAATCCTCGGCTCCGGACTTGGCAACCTCGCCGGTGAAATCGAGGTCGTAAAGACTGTCAGCTACAGCGACATACCAAACTTCCCCGTCTCCACTGTCAAGGGTCACAAAGGACAGCTCGTATTCGGCTACCTCGGCGGAAAGAAGGTCGTGGCCATGCAAGGACGATTCCACTTCTACGAAGGCTACACGATGCAACAGGTGACTTTCCCAGTCAGGGTGCTGAACGCCCTGGGCATTAAGCTGCTCATCGTGTCCAACGCTGCCGGCGGCATGAACCCCACGTTCAAAGTCGGCGACGTGATGGTCATCACCGACCATATCAACCACTTCGGCACAAACCCGCTCATCGGCCCCAACGACGACGAACTCGGTCCGCGCTTCCCGGAAATGAGCGAGGCTTACGACCGCCGATACATAAAGATGGCATTCGACATCGCCGAGGAGAATAATATCCACCTACAGAAAGGCGTGTACATTGGCGTGACGGGACCGACATTCGAGACCCCGGCTGAATATAAATTCTTCCACGTCATCGGCGCGGACGCTGTGGGAATGAGCACCGTGCCGGAAGTCATAGTCGCAAGGCATGGCGGGCTTCCCGTGTTCGCAGTGTCAGTAATCACAGACCTCGGCGGCGGTACAGTCATCGAAAAGCCCACGCACGAAGAAGTCCTGCAAGCCGCAGCTTCCGCCGAGCCGCGCATGACGCTCATAATCAAGAAAATGATTGAACGCGCTACATTCTAAGATGAGACTTTCATACTCAACGTGTCCAAACGACACTTTCATATTCTATGCCCTCGCGAACAAAAAAATCGACACCGAGGGCATTGATTTTGAAATCACGATGCACGACATCGACATCCTCAACAAGAACTCCGAAGCCGACGACGCTCCCGAAATCACAAAAATCAGCAGCAACGCATACGGCGGCAGGTTGTGGAAACGGTATGTCACCTTGGACTCCGGCGCGGCTTTAGGACGTAACAATGGCCCGATGCTCGTCGCCGCCCGATACTTCGACCCGGCGGAAATGCAGTCAAAAAGGATACTTATCCCCGGCATCGACACGACGGCTAACCTGTTGTTCACCACATTCTTCCCCGAGGCGAAAGACAAGACTCCAATGCTGTTCTCAAAGATTGAGGGCGAGGTTTTGAACGGGCATTATGACTGCGGACTGTTAATCCACGAAGGACGTTTTACATATAAAGACCGTGGATTGGTGAAGATTATTGATTTTGGCGAGAAATGGGAGCAGACCATGCACCGCCCTATTCCGCTCGGCACAATCATCGCCCGCCGCGACATCGGCAACGAGACCGCACGAAAGGTCAGCCGCATTATCCGCCGCAGCATCGAGTATGCCTACGCGCACACTGACGAGGCAATGCCATATATCCGCTCATACGCCCGCGAACTCTCCGACGAGGTCATTAAGAGCCACATCGGACTGTATGTCAACGACTTCAGCATCGACCTCGGCGACGAGGGCAAGGAGGCGATATTGTTCCTTTACCGAAAGGCGTTTGAAGTGGGAATCATAAAAGAAATGCCGCACGACATATTCCTGTAGGCTGTGGAACCGCCGCATGACGCATGGCAGGCTCTCACAATTTCTTTTTGTGGATATAAGTGTTCAACCCCGGCACATGCGTCAGCGCAAATTCGAGATCCTGCTCAAGCAGGTGGAAGTAATAATTGGCGGCTACCATGTTTTCCGTCTCGAAGGACAGATAGCACAGCCAACCATTCGCCATCACGTTTTCATCATAAAGGCCGTTGACCTTCGCATCGGCACTTGTCTTGAGAAACTGGTCCTTGGCCTTGTCGTACTCCTTGCCAAGCATGTAGAGTATGCCACGGTGGAGCATGAGCGAGACCCTGCCCTCGTCTGTCGGCGACTTTTGGATGGCAGCCTCCATGTCCGCCTCGAAAAGGTCATACTTCTTGTCGTTCCAGTACAAGAGCGAGCGCGTCCCAAGCGAATCCGCCAACAGCGGCAGGTCGTCCTCCTTCTCGGCGGTCTTTATGGCGAACCCAAGACATTCTATGCAATAATCGCACAGGCGGTAGGCCTTGCCCTTGACAGTAATCGGAAGCGCAAGCTTGTCGTCGTCGCGGATTAGTTTTGTCGCCATGAAAAAATACTCATGCGCCATCTCTATCCACATGTCACGCTCGGCGAGAATCATGATGGACTTATAAAAATACTCGATGGCGGTCCCCACGTCCTCTGCGTAGGTATAGAGCACGGCGATAGTGTTGTAGATGTTGACCTGAGCGTCGTAGGACTTGTATGTCTGTAATAACGAGCGCGCTACATTAATCCCGGATTTGAAGGAATGACGCCGGTTATTCTCCCAATAATGCAACGACAGCGCGTCAATGGCGGCGAGCATGTCCATCAAAGAACCCGCGTCGCGGAACTTGGCGTATGCAATATTAATGTACGTGAGGAAGTCGTGGGTGTCGTCATTGAGGCACTTAGCAAGGCTAAAAGCCGCATTGCCCCTTTCCTGCGGGTCTGCGTCCGGGAAGGAGAGCATGTCGAATGCAATCTTGTAGCACTTGGCTGCCTCGCCAATTTCGGAAATCTTCTCGAACATCAGCGCGGCATTCGTGATGTTGTTGTACATTCCGTCAAGGTCGTCGGCCTCCTTGTAACACTGGTACGCAGCGTAGTAATACTGTGCCGCCGTCCGTACCTTGCACATCACGTCATAGATATAGCCGATGTTATTGGCCACCAAACCCTCGTGGTACTTGTCGTTCATGCCGCGATAGACCTTCATGGCAAAGTTGAAGTTCTCGATCGCCCACTCGTATTGCCTGCGCTCCTGCAACCGCTCCGCCAATGAGTAATAAAGCTGCGCCAAAAGCTCGCGGTTGTCGCTGCCGCGCATTTCTTCCGCAGCCCTTGTCTTGTACTCAAGTCCTTCGTCAGTCCTCTGAATCCAACACAAGAAATCGCCATAGTCGCTCATCGCCGCACATTTCTTGTCGTGGTCTTTCATCGACGGAAACAGTGAAAGCACCTCGTCAAAAGTGTCACTCGCGCCGTCTTCGTCGGGTATCGACATGTAGACCTTGCCGGAAAGGATTTTGTTTTGGACGTATGAGTCGGTGTCTTTTTCTTTGTAGACATTCGCCAGCCGGTCGTAGCACCCGATGGCTTCCTCGTACTTTTCGTTCTCGATATACATCTCCGCCCACGCCAGCATGATGTCGGAGAACACTTCATCATACTCCAAGTCATGCTCGGCGTACATGTCGGCGGCTTTCTTGTATAGCGACACAGCCTCATCGATGCGCGAATTGTCATACGCCGAGAGTGCCAAAAGCCTGATTATGTCGGGCTGCATGGCGTAATTGCCAGTTTCCTCGACAGTCGCCAACGCCTCGTTCAACGTCTTTTCGGCGGCATTGTCCTCGTCGAGATCGTGCATGCTCACAGCCGCATTGCGCAACATCTGAGCCGCGTCCTCGAGCAGGTTCATCTTTCTGTAAATCCCGGCAGACTCGATGAACATGTCGCGGCTTTCCTGAAACCGCCCTTGCGCCTGATAGTTGATGCCCTGCCGTCCAAGATGGTTGGCGAGCTGGAACTGGTCGTCGAGCTTCCGGTCGATTTCCATGGCCTTGTCCATCATCTTCTCGGCGTTTTTATAGTCGTCCAGCGTCTGGTAAACGCCACACAGATTGCCATACGATATGCTTGCGTTGACAAGGTCGTTATTATCCAAGTCGCCCTCGAGACCAAACTTATAATATTGCAATGCTTTTTTGTATTCTTCCTTCGCGATGTGGAAGCCCGCCATGATGTTGTTGACAGTACCTCTCATCGACTCCCAAAGGCCTCCGACAGCCGCTGTCTTCGCCTGATGGATATAGTCAATGCCCTCGTCGATTTTATTGATGTAGCCGCACATGCTGGCCATGTTGATAAGGTCGTAGAATATGTTGGCGACATCATTGTTCTTTCGGTCGTATTCAAGTGCCGTGCGGTAATACGAGAACGCCTCCTCATAGTTGCCGGACTGTTGCTGGTACTCGCCAAGGCTCGAAAAGGCGTAGCCAAGCGCGTTGAGGTTGCCGATTTTTTTCGCTACCGCCATCACTTCCTTGTAATACGTGTCGGCGGCACTTTGGTTGCCCCTGTAAATGTTTGCCGAGCCAAGCCCGACGTATGCCGGAAGCATCTTGACATAAAGTCCGATGCTCCTGGAAATCGAAAGCGAATCCTGGAAATACCTTATGGCTGCGTCATAGTTGCCCCAATCGTTCATCAGGTAGCCAAGGTTAATGCGCACGCCCGCCAAACCTGGATTGTCGCCGATTTGCATCATCATGGTTTCCGCCTTTGTCAAATGCTCCAGCGCATTCTCGCGGTCGTGAAACGTCTGGTAGCACATTCCAGCTATCGAATGTGCACGGGCGATGAGCCGGTGGTCGCCGGACTTTTCGGCAAACTTCATCCCGGTTTCGAGTTCCGCCATTCCGAATTCCTTGCTGTATATCGACTTGCGTAAAAGCGCAGCCCCCAAGCTACATTCCGCCAACGTCTTCACATCGCCAATTTCCGATGCAATTTTGTCGGCTGCCTTCATAAGGAGCAACCCTTCCATATAGTCGTGGTGGTCGGCCATCAGGAATATATGCGTCGAACGGTAAGAGGCAGCGGCGCGACGGTCCCCGTCGCTGTCTGCCATTTCTGCGGCTTTGTACATGTACTTGTCGCTTGTCTCAAAATCCTGATACAGTCCGGCGGAATGTCCAAGCCTGAAATACGCCGCATGGAGCCATTTGCCAAACTTAGGATCCGTGTTTGCGATATTCATCATCTCCCCCGCCGTTGCGTATGCCTCGTGGTACATTCCGAGGAATATAAGCGCGTCGGACTTGTACTGCAAAGCTGTCATGCGCCCCTTCAAATCGCTTTTGTCCAAGACATCAAGCATGTACTGTGCATTTTCGAGGACTTGCGGCATCTTGTACTGCTTGCTCAGGTCTTCAAGCAACACGGCTGCGTCGCCGATATTTAAATCGTTGATTATTAATAGTGAAGAATGATGCCCAGGCGCGTCGGCGGCTGTCGAGGCGGACTTGTCGCGAAGCGCGAGCAAATCCGTTGCCGTCTGCACAAGTTTTTCGGACAGCGAATTGTCACTGGCAATCCTTGTGGCGATTTCGGCAAGCAAATCCGCCGCCTTCTCGCCGACAATATGATGGCGTGTATAATTGTCACAAAGCTGCACGAACCGTTCCTCGACGCCATCGGCACTGAAATCCGTGACCGTAGAGAGCAGTTCGATGCGCTTTGCCTCTAATGTCCCGATATTAATCCGCGAATCTAACAGACCCGCATTGTCAAGCGTCCACACTCCGCCGCCGTCCTGCCGCAAAACGCCTAACTCGCGCATGTATCTTATTGCCTCAGTGATGAACAGCTGGACACCGCCGGTCATGGTGCGGAGCTTGTTGACAAAATTGGACTCGAAGTTGTTGGGCGAGAGGGTGTCCATGACCATTATGGCAATGTCGGCGAGCGTCATCGGCTTAACCTCTATGTCCACAGTGCCGACGCCGGAACTGATGAGCGTGCCGCGTATCTCCGACATCACCGGCAACAGCATCGCCGACTTGTTCTTAACGCCACTGTTAGTGTACGCCATGACAAGCATGAAATGGATTTGTGAGGCCAGCATCGACCTGACAAAACTCCTCAGTTTGTCTAACTGTCCGTCGTCTTTGTCCTCCACGTCGTCAACGAAAATGACCGCATAGCCATCATGCGCCTCTACATGTCCGGCATTGTCGTCATAGTCCACGAAATCGACGAAACCTTCCTCTAACGTCCGTCCGGCAAGCGTGCCGAACCGCTCCAACATTCGCGGTGATGAAAGCCGGACACGGAGCCGGGACATGAGCGACGTCTTCCCCACCCCCAACGCACCACTTACGAACAATGCCATATTATTGCCTTCGAGAACGCCCTCAAAGGCATTGGCCGCCATACTGACCGCCACTTCGTTGCCCTGAAATTTCAAGTCCTGCATAACTTTCTGGTTATAGATGTGCTTTTTTTAAAGAACCCGCCTTCCAGCAGACTTTAAAAATACAAAAATACCTAATCGCCACGAATGTTGCAAATTTATTTTTCAGGGAACTGATTTACAAAAATCCATTACCAACCCGCAAAATGGCAATTAAAGGTGTAGAAATTTTTTGCCGCTAAAAACAATCTGATTATCTTTGCGGTAACAAAAGTTAGGGAAAAAGTGAAAACTACTACAAAAATAATCCTCATTGTCGCGGCGGTGCTGGTCGTAGCAGGCTGTGCAATAGGATATTACGCATATAACATGGTCTATGCGCCCAATGTCTCGACTCATGGGGCCAAGTATCTCTATATCCGCAACGGCGCGGAGTTTGGGCAGGTGAAAGATTCGCTTTACAAGAATTTCACCGTCGACGACAAGGCGGCATTCGAGCGCGTGGCAGAACTTAAACACTACACAGAGAACGTCAAGCCTGGCCGCTACCGCATAAAGGACGGCATGAGCAATAACGAACTCATCAACATGCTCCGCTCGGGCGCGCAGGAGGCTGTCAAACTGAGTTTCAACAACATACGGACAATCCCGCAATTTTGCGCAAGGGTTTCGCACTACATAGACATCGACAGCGCGTCGCTTAACGACATCCTCGCCGACGACGCCCGAATGTCAAAATATGGCTTTGACTCACGGACTTGCATGGCGATGTTCATACCCGACACATACCAAATCTACTGGAACACGACGGCGGACGGCTTCATAGAAAAAATGTACAAAAACTATAAGGAATTTTGGAACGACAGCCGCATGGGAAAAGCCAAGGCACTGAAAATGACACCGTTACAAGTCAGCACCTTGGCCTCAATCGTCCAATGCGAACAGTCCGTCCACCGCGAGGAACAGCCCACAATCGCCGGGCTATACCTCAACCGCCTGCGTACCGGCATGGCTTTGCAGAGCGACCCGACGGTTGTCTATGCAATCGGCGACTTCACGATAAGGCGCGTCACTGGCGCAATGCTCGAAGTGGACTCGCCATATAACACCTACAAGCACACTGGACTGCCGCCGTCGCCAATAACATTCGCTGAAAAAACGGCATTGGACGCGGTACTCGACCATGACAAGAACGACTACCTCTACATGTGCGCGAAGGCCGACTTCAGCGGACGGCATAGTTTTGCAAAAACATACGCCCAGCACCTCCAGAACGCAAAGGAATACCGCAAGGCGTTGGACAAGAGAGGAATAAAATGAGGAATTTAGGAAAGAGGAAAGAGGAAAGAGGAAAGAGGAATGAGGAAAGAGGAAAATAATCAAATATATATTTGTTTGATTTGAAATAGATTTGTAAGATTTCTCGCGAAGCGACATTTTTCGTGAAGCGACATTTCTCGCAAAGCGACAAAACTTTATTTATATAATGAGAAATAATGAAATATCAGGAGCGGAGGCGTTGACGCTTGCCTTGATTGCCGAGGGAGTGGACACCGTTTTTGGCTATCCGGGCGGCAGCAACCTCCCAATTTATGACGCTTTTTTCGGACATCAGTCCCAAATTAACCACGTCCTTGTTCGCCACGAGCAGGGCGCAGTGCATGCCGCCGAGGGCTACGCCGAAGTGTCAGGCAAAGTCGGCGTGTGCATGGTGACATCAGGCCCCGGCGCGACGAACCTTCTGACCGGCATAGCCGACGCAATGTTGGACAGTGTGCCGATAGTTTGCATTACCGGGCAGGTCGGCGTGTACAGCCTGGGCTACGACGCATTCCAGGAGACGGACGTCGTGGGATTCTCGATGCCGGTGACAAAATGGAACTACCAGATAACAAACGCCGACGAAATAGCCGAAACCATTGCAAAGGCGTTCTACATCGCACGGAGCGGACGGCCCGGGCCTGTGCTTATAGACATCACTAAAAACGCACAGACCGACATCGTCGACGACTTCCAATACGAAAAATGCACACGCATAAAGAGTTACCACCCGAAACTCAAACCCACGCCGGAAGACATCGACGAGGCGGCATCGCTGCTTAACAAAGCCCGGCAACCGCTTATCGTCGTCGGACACGGCGTCCTGCTCTCCGACAGCAAGGACGAGGTTCTCCAACTCGCCCAAAAACTCCAGGCACCGGTGGCAAGCACATTGCTCGGATTGTCGGCGTTCCCGTGCGACAATCCGCTATACGCCGGCATGGTCGGACTCCACGGCAATTATGCGCCAAACAAGATGACCAACGAATGTGACGTGCTGCTCGCGGTCGGGATGAGGTTCTCGGACCGCGTCACCGGCAATGTCAACAAATACGCCCGCCAGGCCAGCATAATCCACATCGAAATCGACCCGTCGGAAATCGGCAAGATTGTGTCCCCCGCGGTCGCCATAAACTCGGACGCAAAATCCGCTCTGCAAAAAATCCTGCCCAAAATCCAACAGTCGTCCCACAAACAATGGCTCGACAAGATGCTGGCATACAGGCAGGAAGAACTTGACACGATAATTGCCCACGACCTCGACCGCAAAAGCGGCACACTGCGCATGGGGCGTGTCGTAAGGGCGGTCTCGGACACCCGACCCAATGGAGCAGTGACAGTTACGGACGTCGGTCAAAACCAGATGGCGTCGGCGCGCTACTTCGACTACCACGCCGGAGACCACATCGTTACGTCCGGCGGACTTGGCACAATGGGGTTTGCGCTGCCGGCGGCTGTGGGCGTCGCCGTCCACCAAAAAACGCAGCCAAAGCCCAAGGACGTCATCTGCATCATGGGCGACGGCGGATTCCAGATGACGATTGAAGAACTCGGCGCGGTAATGCAATACAACCTGCCAGTGAAAATGATACTGCTTAACAACAACTACTTGGGCATGATCAGGCAACTACAGGATTTGTACTACAACCAGCATTTCTACTTCGACCAGGCATGGCGGAACCCGGATTTTGTAAAGATAGCCGACGCATACGGCATCCCGGGATGCAAGGTGACGACACAGGACGAACTCGACACAGCCGTAAGGACGATGTTCTCGACCGACGGACCGTACTTCATCGAGGCGATTGTCGAAAAGGAGGAAAACATCTATCCCGTAATCCCCGCCGGTGCTGGTGTAGACGAGATGCTGCTCCGCCCCACCGAAAAATAGCGTAACGAAAAAAACAGGACATCAATAATGAAACATAAATATACACTGCTGATTTACACCGAGAACCACGTCGGACTGCTTAACAGGATTTCGATTATCTTCACCCGCCACAAGGTGAACATCGAGTCGCTGAACACCTCGCCATCAATGCACCCGGGGCTCCACTCGTTTGTAATAACCATCAACACCACAGCCGACAAGGCGGAGCACCTTCGCAAAAACATTGAAAAGCAGGTCGAAGTCTACAAGGCATTCCTATATGGAGAGAACGAGGTTTTTGAACAGGCAATCGCGCTGTTCAAAATCGGCACAAAAGAACGGCAAGTGAACTTTCCACTAATCGAACAGATTATCCGCTCGTCAAACGCCCGCATAATGTCCATGGAGTCGGACTTCATCGTCATCGAAAAGACCGGCAAACAACAGGAAATCGACGAACTCCTCGACCAGCTGTCGGTCCTCGACGTCCGCGAGTTCATCCAATCCGGCCGCGTCGTCGTCACAAAGCCAATGGGCAAGCTGACGGATTTCCTAAAGAAACTGGAGGCTCAGGAAGAAAGATAACGGCGATTTCGTTTGCATATCTTGAATGAAAATCATACTTTTGCAATCAGAATTTACATAAAACAACACAAAACACAGCATAAAAAAATGGCAGATTTCATAACCAAGAGGGCTGAGGACTATTCAAAATGGTACAACGACCTCGTTACAAACGCGGACCTGGCCGAAAACTCGGCGGTGCGCGGCTGCATGGTGATTAAACCATACGGCTACTCCATTTGGGAAAAAATGCACGACGAACTCGACAAGAGGTTCAAGGCCACCGGCCACAAGAACGCATATTTCCCGATTTTCATACCCAAATCGTTCTTCTCGCGCGAGGCGGAACACGTCAAAGGCTTCGCAAAAGAATGTGCCGTAGTGACACACTACCGCCTCAAGAACTCGCCTGACGGCAACGACATCGTCGTCGACGAGTCCGCAAGGCTCGAAGAAGAACTCATCGTCCGCCCGACTTCCGAGACAATCATCTGGAACACATACAAAAACTGGATCCACTCGTACCGCGACCTGCCAATCCTCATCAACCAATGGGCTAACGTCGTCCGCTGGGAGATGCGCACAAGGCTTTTCCTGCGCACAGCCGAGTTCCTTTGGCAAGAGGGACACACAGCGCACGCGACTAAGGAGGAGGCCCTCGAAGAAGCTCGTAAAATGCTCGACGTATACGCCGACTTCGCCGAAAACGTCATGGCAATCCCTGTATTAAAAGGCGTAAAGACACCCACAGAGAGATTTGCGGGCGCATTGGAGACATTCTGCATCGAGGCGATGATGCAAGACGGCAAGGCTCTGCAAGCCGGCACGTCGCACTTCTTGGGGCAGAACTTCGCAAAGGCCTTCGACGTGAAGTTCCTCAACCGCGAAGGCAAACAGGAAACCGTCTGGGCGACCTCGTGGGGCGTTTCGACACGCCTCATGGGCGCGCTGATAATGACACATTCCGACGACGACGGACTTGTCCTGCCGCCCAAACTCGCGCCGCTCCACGTGGTCATCGTGCCTATCTTCAAGAAGACAACCGAAATCGCCGCTATCTACGACAAAGTCGAGCCAATCATAAAAGCATTGGAAGCGAAAGGACTGGTTGTGAAATTCGACGACGCAGACACACAAAAACCAGGCTGGAAATTTGCACAGTACGAACTCCAGGGCGTTCCTGTAAGGCTCGCCATCGGCTCACGCGACCTCGCGAACAACACAATCGAGGTCTGCCGCCGCGACACCCTCGAAAAGCAGACCGTCAGCATCGACTCCGCCGCTGGCTTCGTGTACGACCTCATGGACAAAATCCAGTCTAACATATACCAAAAAGCCCTCAAATACCGCGAGGAACACTCGTACAAGGTCGACACATACGACGAGTTCAAGGCCGCGCTCGACAAAGGCGGTTTCGTCTATGCGCCTTGGGACGGCACGGCAGAGACCGAAGCCCGCATAAAGGAGGAGACAAAAGCCACAATCCGCTGCATTCCGCTCGACAACCCGCTTGAGGACGGCGCCGACATGCTGACCGGCAAGCCCTCGACGCAGCGTGTAGTTTTTGCACGTGCATACTAATCCCGTCGACCGACGACTTCTGGACAATTCTTCACTATGTCTATGTCAAGGACATGGTGGAGAATTGCGTCTTTTTGGAAGGTTATGACCGGCATGAGAGCCTTGCGCCCCGACGGATTGCGCTGGTCAAAAACGAAATTGCCGATGCTGTAGTAGACCATGCGGCCACGGATTGTGTCGATGTCCTGGACGACGTGCGGATGATGGCCGACGATGACATCGACGCCAGCGGCAATGAGCCGCGAAGCGTCCATGCGCTGGCTTGGCGAGGGATGCTCGCGGAACTCCGAACCCCAATGCAACAATGCGACAATCCACACGCCCGGATGCTGTTGTCGGTACACCTTTATGATTGGCAACAGGCTCTCGACCGGCACATTCAAAATCCCGTGACCCTCCGCCGGGCTGACATAATTCTCGACCATGATTGCGCAGTCGTTGAACACGGCTACCTCGATGCCATTTTTCTTGAGCATGGCGGGTCGGGAGCGCGCAGTGTCACTAAGCCCATATCCAATCGTTGAGATTCCAGCGTCGACGAGGTTTTTGTAGGCATCGCCGATGCCTACAAAACCCTGATCCATGATGTGGTTATTAGCCATTGCGCAATGCGTGACGCCGACCTTGCGAAGGACAGCGGCGCACGAGCCGTCGGCACGGAAAATATACTTCTTCATCAGAGGAGCGTCGATGTCGGTTATCGGACATTCAAGGTTGACGATTGTATAGTCAGAATCATAAAAATACGGCGACACGCCATGGAACAGATATTCCACGCTGTGCCGCTGTATCGTTTTCCTTACGCCACGGTCCAAGAGCACATCGCCAGCGAATGTGACGGTCAGAGCGTCGGCGGATTTGTGTGGATTACGAAAGCTCGTGGCATCGGCGCATGACTCCATCGCCACCGCCACAAGCAAAATCCATATCGCTTTCCTTAGCATCCCGAAGAAAATTGGAACGTCTCGGAAGCCTCTATCTTCTCGTCCAAAAGCAATGGCGCAAACCATGTAGGCTGTGCCGGTGCTTTCTTATCCTCAAGCATCTTCTGCCACTGCTCGTCGGTCAGGCGGTCGCCCATCGGACGTACAAACTCATAATAACTGAATGTCGCGCCGGACGACAGATAGACAACGCCGTTATACTCCACAAGCACAAAGATTGTGTTAGGCGCGCCGGTCGCCTCGTACAATATGCCCTGCTTTTCGCACTGAAGGATATTGCGCGTGAAGACATCAGCCACTACAGCCACGCTGCGGTCAGGGCCTTTGACCTGCGACCACGAGTCGAGATATTCGGACTCCGGGTCGAGGGACGACAGCGCGAACCATTCCATCGAACTGCCTATTGACCTGATGAAAAACGCCTCCTCTATGCCAATAGGCTTGTGAGCGAGTTCCATCTTTGAGATTTGGAGACAACGGTCGACGCTCGACTTCAACTCCACCGTCAGGTTTTCAAACTTGTTGTCCTTCATGAGCTTGTTGACACCGTCGGACACATTGTTAATAGCCTCAAGCATAGTCTCCCAGAACTTCACGTTAGGCTCGACGAAACCGGCAGGAATCGGCTCTGGAAATTCGTCGCCACCGCCACACTCCGCGCCGAATGCCTGCTCGGCGTACAAGATTGCGTCGTGTTTGAGCTGCGCCCACGATGCAAGCGCGCTGTTGAGGTTCTTGCACTCCCACGCCGGGGTCTGCATGAATCCTGGATAGTCCTTCTGCTTGTTTTGCATCGCGGTAAGCACCTGCATCCATTTGTTGTAGCTCGTCAGGTTCCAGTCCTTAAACCCGGCAAACTTGGACATTTCCTTGCGGGTCTTGGCGAAGTCGCCCCACTTTTTCGCAGACTTGTCGGTAGAGTCGATTATGTTAGCCGCCGCCTTTATGCCAAATGCGTCGAACACGTCCAGTCCCGACGGGTATGCCCTGTCAGAATTTGGCTTTTCATCGTACATGTTTGCAATAACCTCATTGTCAGGCTCGTAACGCTGCGGCATGAAGTTAATCTTGTCCGGGTCGGTGACTGCTTGTTTGGGCTTTATGCGGTTACATGTGGCGAACTTCTTACTAATCTCGCTGCGAATCTCGGCAAAATCGCTGCCTGTGGTCACGTCCGCAAGCGGCTTGGAGGCGTAGCGGTCACGCAAAAGTTCCGCAATCCACACAATCGAAACATTGTCAGGCTCGCCCATGAAGTATGCGACTAAGTCGTACATCTTCTCAAACCTCGACATGTCGCCCGCCTTGTTGTAGAAATACGCAATCGCCACAGCCTTAGCGACATCGTCCTCCTCGCTATTGTCAAAACATGCGAGCTGCACCCACATCATCGCCCTGAAATAGCGTTGAGACTTCTCGTTGCGGGTATAATGGCCACGCGGCTTGAAGATGCTGTATGGGAAATTGACCTCGGTCTTCAACATCGGCGACGGACAGTCCGCAGCCGCCATGATATTGTTGTACTCCTCGGACGCGACACTTGCATACGCCTCGGGGACGACTGGATTTGCGCTCGGGTCGAGGAGTTTATACGCAACCGCGAACAATGCGCGCGAGAAGTCGGCGCGTTCCTTGTCCTTGCCGGTAGCCGCGTCGGAATACAGCGACGGACTTATCATCTTGCTGCACAATTCCTTAAGTATGTCTGTGAAAACGCTGTTCTCGGAGAGCTTAAGCGCGTACTCGAAGTACGAGTGGAAAGCCTGGAGGAACAGGTCGGTGGTCACAAAGTTCGGCACGCAGTGGTACTCGTTGTCCTCGTAGACATTGAACAGCTGCTCATAGTTCGTGGTCTGGAAGGCTATGTTATTAGCCGCCAACATTTTCCACAGTTTTCCGTCCTGGTCATAGAGCGTCGGGAACTGGTAGATGTTTGTGCAGAGCGCGGGGTTTGTGAGCTTCACACCGGCGACATAGGTGTATTTCTGCCCGTTCAACGCCGCAAGACGCTCGTCGATTTTGTCGACGAAAGCCTGCTCCTCGGGGCTCAATGTCTCCTTGGCGAGCAGCGTCTCGTAGTTGTCGCTCCACTTTTCCCAATAACTGTCGTCAAGATGTTCCTTCTCAAGACGTGAAAAACATGCGTTGTAGTACCACTCGGTGCGGTTAGTGAAGAAGTTGTTGAGGTCGAAGTCCTTGAGCCAAAAGCCGTGTGTGGCATATACGTATGCCTTCATGAACCTGAGCCTCTGGAAACTCATGGCCTCCACCGGCTCGGAAAAATCCACGGACTTCGGAAGTTTGCTCTTTCCATCAAAAAATTCCTTGTCAGAAACTTTCAGCTGCGGGACATCCACCGCCTGTTTGGGCTGCGCGGACTGAGGCTCCGCCGCGCCATTTTGCTTAGTGGCGTTGTTGTTAGGATTACCGCCACCACATCCCGCCAAGACGCTCGACGCAAGGCAGGAAATCAAGAATCTTTTCATAACAAAAAATAGATTAAACCATTATTACTCTTTGACATAGCTTTCGAACTTCGGTCCGAAGCCCTTAATGCGGTACATGACATGGACGACTGAATCGCTGCACTTCTCCGTCGAAACTATCCGCGCCGGTGACGAGTCCCTCTCGACACGAAAAGTCTCTATCGGACACCCCAAACGCGACCCGAGCCACAGCGGCCGTATCAACTCGCCTTCGTAAAGTTTGAACACGAAAAGCCGCCGCGCTTCCTCACGCCAATATCTTGTCTTTTTAGTAACGCCGACGACAATCTCGTCACGTCCATCACAGTTCAAATCCCCATAATCATAATGATAGACTGGGTGGTACAACGGCCATACCGAGAGCGTGTCGCCGTCGAACGAGACGTGCAGGAGCCTTGCCGTAGTGTCGCCGCCGTCATAGAGCCACACTTTGCCAATGCCGCTCCTGCATATTTCGACGCGGTTGCCATTGCACGACAGCATCAGGCACAGCGAAAATGCCGCCGACAACAACGCCAAAAGCCTAAAACGCATCCCTCGAAAGATGGTTGCGCTCGGCATTGTCCTTTGCGCGTTGATTGACCACGGAGAGGTTCATGTACGACAGGCTGCCACGCGAAAGGTCGACCTCGAGATTGTCCTTCAGGTAGATATACCCCTTCGGCACAGCGTACTGATCCATGTCCTGGAAACGGTCGCCCTGCATGATTTCCTCCATGATGATGTCCGACATGCCGCCGTCAAAACGCTCAAACACAAAGTCAAGCCCGCAAAGTTTGCCGTTATAAAACGCAGCATTGGCAAGGATGAGGGAATATGTGCGTCCGTCGGCAAAACTCATCTCATACTCGACATTGCCAATAGAGTTGCGCTTGGCCTGCTTGGCCTTTATGGCGGCTTTCGTCACCTTCACAAAATCCTTCTCCGACATCCCGAACTTATAGCTGCCAAAAGCGTCTGTGATGACTATCGGCGACTGCTCGCATTTCAGTATAGCAGCCTTCAGGTCGGCTACATTAGTGTTAGCATTCTGACCGGGCGCGACGACCTGTGCGGACGGGACATTCTGCTGGGAGCCCTGGTTGTTAAGCTGAACCTGGGTTCCGCTCTTTGATGGTGTGAAATTCTGCGCCGTACCGAACCCAGCCTGGAGCAGCAAGGCGACTACCACGAAAAATTTTCTCATAATATTTTTGTTTCAATCGTTAACAATTACAAATTTTCGCCAAGATACGAAAAATATTTTTTATGTAAGAAAAAATATTCATAATTTTACCAACAGAATTTTTATAAGTACCATCAACGAATTTTCTAATCTTCTAAAAAACAAGACAAACATGAGAAAAGACTTCGGTGCGAAAGCACTGCTCTACCCGATGCCGGTGCTGATAATCGGCACATATGACGAGAACGGAAACGCCGATGCGATGAACGCCGCTTGGGGCGGCATAGCCGACGACTCCAAAATAAGCATCTGCCTTTCACCATCCCACAAAACCGTCGCTAACCTCAAGAAGAAAGGCGCGTTCACAGTAAGCGTGGCCACCGCAAAGTACGTCGCAGAGTGCGACTACCTCGGCATCGAGAGCGGCAACAAGGTCAGCGACAAAATCGACCGCGCGGGCCTCCACGCCGTGAAAGCTCCTAACGTCGACGCGCCGATGATTGAGGAGCTGCCGATGTGCCTGGAGTGCAAGGTAATCAGCTATGACGACTCTACATGCCGTCTGCTTGGCGAAATCGTGAACGTCAACGCCGACGAATCAGTCCTCAACGACGGCAAAATCGATGTCAAGGCACTCGACCCAATCACATACGACCCGTCGAACCACCACTACTACCGCCTTGGCGACAAGGTTGGCGACGCCTTCAAGGACGGCAAAAAGTTTTTTTAAGCGTCAATTACCGTCAATTTTTTCGTCAATTTCCGAAAATTTTATAAGGGATATGAAGCATACATACATTACTGAAGGCACTTGCTCGAAAGTAATCACCTTCGACAAAGACGAGAGCGGCATCATCACCGACGTCCAGTTCACCGGCGGCTGTAACGGAAACCTGAAGGCCATCTCAAAACTTGTCAACGGAATGCCCGCCGACCAGATTGCCCAGATACTTTCAGGCAACACCTGCGGCGCGAGGCCTACTTCCTGCGCCGACCAACTCGCAAAAGCCGTCACAAGCGTATAAACGAGAAACGCCGCAGTTTTTATAAAAGGAAATTACCGTAAACTTTTTTCATCAGTTACCATGAATTTCCTTAAAAACTCATGGTAATTAATCAAAAATTTACGGTAATTTTTTGTTTACTATCCACGCCTTGCGGCGCAAATTGCAGTTTTATTTTCCAGCGAACACCTTTGTAGCGTTGATGATATTGAGGACGTCGGTGAGGTTGTTTTTCTCATTGGCGGAGAGGTTTTGAGCCGAGTTGCTGTCGAGCATGCCCGAGATTGTGCCAGCCCTCGAAGTGAGTTGGCCGAGAAGGTCGCCGAGGCCGCCGCCAGAGGATTGTGACTGCTGCGAGCCGCCGAGGACGCTGCCGAGGACGCTGCCAAGACCGCCGAGGACATCGCCCATGCCGGAGGATTGCTGCTGTTGAGCCGCCTGCTGCTGGCTGCCGCCGCCGAGAAGACTGCCGAGTCCGCCCAAAGCGCCCGAGCCAAGCGCACTGCCCAAGATTGAGCCAAGGCCACCGGCGGACGAATTGTTGTTATTGCCGCCAGTGAGGGCACCGGCTATCGAGATGATTGACGACAGGTCGATTCCTGAGTTTTGAACCGTAGTGGAAGGTTTCTTGATAACCACATCGGCGAGCGAAATCACCGTCTTGATAATTGATGCTATATCCATATCAATAAGTTTATTGGATTAAAATTAGTTGTGTTTATATTCACGGGCCTAATTTACCAATAATTCTTTTTTAGAAAAAATTTTTTGAAAGTTTTTTTTGAAATCCGCAAATAGGAAAGTGAAAAAACACCACCCGCAGCCTCGTCAAGGTG
Source organism: uncultured Bacteroidales bacterium (assembly GCA_905234655.1). GTDB lineage: Bacteria > Bacteroidota > Bacteroidia > Bacteroidales > UBA3824 > UBA3824. The sequence continues at coordinate 17,222 of CAJOJG010000002.1, read as the reverse complement.
AATAAAACCCTTGACAGGGCTGCGGGTGAGTGTTTAGGGAATAGGTGGGGGTTATTGGTTTTCGACGAGACCGGAATGACGGATGCCAGTTACGTGGTAGTGGTCGATTTTTACGCCGAAGTAATATTCGAAGACACCGGCAAGGACATCGTAGTTGTTGTCGAGGTAGAGGTCAAACTCGATGGAATCGTCGGGCGAGCCGTTGTTTTGCCTGCCGCCGTTCTTGACGATTTTGCCGTTGACGATTTTTACCTTGGCATAATGCTCCGACTCTTCCCAACCGTCCTCAGGGTCGTAGCCGTAGTTTTCTTCCAAGTTCGTTACGAAATCGCCGCCAGCGGTGGAAAACTCGCCAGTTCCCTGGTTGACATCGACAGGCACTTGGAAACAAAGGTACGGGCTGATGCTACTACTGCCTTTTGCACCATCGCCAAAGACCGTCATGTCTGAAATGTACATCTTGTCGGGGACATTAGCGGCAGTGTTGAAAGTGCGGACGATGCCTTTTGCCGCGTCGAACCAACCCGCGCTTACCAACTGAGCGGCTGTTGTAGTGTCGCCGTCGGAATCTATCAAACTGAATGACACGTACCACTCGCCCGCAACGCTCTCGGTCGCGGTGCCGCCCGGCTCGTCTTTTTCGCATGACAACAGTCCCAGTATGAGGACTGCAATCAACAAATATAGTGTGTTTTTCATCTTTTACTATTTGTTATTGTTAAATGTGATTAATCTCCGCTTTCTTCTTCCCATTGGGCGTATAGCGTGAACACTGCGCCATCTACGGTAGCCCAGTCGGAAATCTCGGACTCGTCTTCGTACTGCACGCCGCTGCCGTCAGCCTTTGTGTTCCAGCCGGTGAACTTGTAGCCAGCGTTTGCGAAGGTGTTGGGAAGCATAGTCGCACCGTCGCCCGATGTTACTACTTGCTCCACGGGTGCGTCGCCGAGGTTGTTGTTGGCGTTGTAAACGATAGTGAAGGAAACCGTCGGTTTTACTGGTTCTGACGGCAATGTCGCAACGCCTTCCTTGATGTTGACGCTCGTGCCAAAACTATAAGCGAATGAAATGGACTTGGTATCGGGGTCGTATGAAGCGACGAACGGGTCGAGGCTGCCGCCAAATACGGACAAGTCCGCGCTCAAAAGCCTGATAGAATTGTCTTGACCGAGCGAAATGTAGCCCTTCGCCCTGTATTTTGCGCCGTATGCGCGCACTTGGTCGTACCAGCCGAAATAAGCGTCAGAAATCTCGTAAACGCCGGGGTAGTACTTGCTGAGTGTTACCTTGACGGGACCTGCCGAGCCGAAAAAGTCAACATAATCCTTCAGAGGAAGGAACTTGGTCTTGTCGTCCTTTGGCTCAAAACGACCTCCGACATCCTGCGAAAGCGTCTTGTCGAGGTCAACAACGTATGTGCCCGAAATGTCAACTGTCGAGGCCGGGTCATAGATGATGATGGTCTGATTTTCCGTCCAGTCGGAAAGGCCAGTCGATGTAGGCGCGTAATACGACACGGTGTACAATCCGGACGCTGCAGTGGACACTGCGTCAACAGGGTTGCCGTCGCCGTCGAGGATTTGTACTTTAAGTTTGCTGGTGGCATCCGTTCCGTCGCCGTATGTGGCCTTGTAAGTTACCTTGTAGTCGCTGCCGATTTCGAGGAACAAATCCGAAATCGACTCGCCGTTGCCGTCGGTGATGAGCGGGAAATACTCTACCACGGTGTCGCTCTCAGGGTCGTCGTCACAGCCAGTGAAAGCGGCGGCGGCAATGAGCGTCAACAGTATTATGAAATATCTTTTCATAGTCAATAATCTAAACTGAAACTGTTAAACAATTATTTTTTTGCCCAAAATACTGGCAGTTTGTATACGCCGCTGAAGTTGACGGGGCAGTTGCTGTTGGCGTTGGAAGATTCCGTCGGGTGAGGGAAACGCTCGGCGAGCGAGTTTGCGCCAATGTAGCTACTTACAGCGATGGGCGTATACAACGTGCAAGGGTTGTACTTGTCGGGGGAATAGTTTTTAGTTGCGTCGTTGCAAATGTCCGTGCCGGCTACCTGGGTGTCGAAGGCAGGGAAACGCAGGCGGCGAAGTTCGCACCATGCCTCGAAATTGTCAACGCCCGACAGGGCAAGGTATTTGGCAACGCCGATTGACTTCTGCCAGTTGGACTGGTCGTAGGGGTAGTACGCGATGTTGTCGTCGGCACCGTCCACACCTGCGCTTTGGAAACTCTGCCTGATTGCGCTTTCGTAATAAGTCTGCGCGTTGGCGGCATCGCCCTTGCGGGCGTAGTATTCCGCCTTGTAAAACTCGATCTCCGCAAGCGTCAAAAGGCTCAGGGGCGCATCGTATGTCATCACGGGACGGCTGAACGACGCCGAGCCGTAAGTCCCTGCAAATGTAGAGAATTGTGTGCCGGACACGCCGCCCAAATAGTCGCCCTTGTCGTTTTGGGTGAAGAATGCGCCGAGCCTCTGGTCGCCGCTTTTCTTCATGCTCTCTATCACGGCAACATTGGCGACGACGTTGAACTGAATGTCGAAGTTGGAACCAAACTCGCCGGCGTAGAACGGATTTTCACCGCCCGCGCTCGATGCCCAGCATCCCTTGAAGGCGATGTCGCTCGTTGGAAGCGGCGCATCTATCAATTCGGCGATTTTGGGCAAGACGGATTCATCGACGTTGGAAAGTCTTGTGTAGAGTTTCAACTTCAAGGCATTAGCAAAACGAATCCAGGGTTCAGCCTTTTCGCCCGGGAAAAGGAAGTTGGTGGCGACGATGTCGGCGTTCTTCGTTTTTGAGATGGCGTTGTCGAGTTCGGCGATGATGCCGTCGTATACGGTGCGACCGCCGTCGTATTTGGGCTGTTTGATGCCAGCCGTGGCTTCCGTGTAGGGTATCGAGTCGTAACAATCGACCATGGCGGCGTATGCGAATGCCCTCAACACCGTTACGGCGAGGAACGTGCCGTGTTCGCCGTTTTCGCTGGCTATTTGCAAGGCAGTGTTGCCAGTAGAAATCACCCTCTGGTAAAGTTGCTTGTATGCCAACGAGCCGGTAGCGTCGGGCTTCACCTCAAACTGCGAGAGCGAGAGGTAGTTGCCAGTTCCGAATCGTTGGGCGTATTGCTCCGAGAGGTATCCGCCCATGATGCGAAGGTAGTTGCCGTAGCTCGACGCGAGGTTCATCTCCACGGCGGGCAGGATCTGGCTTGTGTTGAGGTCCTCGTCGGTGGGCAGCGTCGGGTCGTAGTTGATGTCCAGATAGTCGTCGCACGAATGGAAAACCATTGCGATGGCCGTCAACGCCAATATGAAGTATTTTTTCATTTCTGTGTTCTCCTCTTTTTTAGAATTTAACATTCAGATTCATGCCCCAAATCCTGCAAGACGGGTTGCTGAATTGTTCGCCGAACTGTGCGGCAAGGTCGCCCCAATACCCGAATGTTGAATTTTCGGGGTCGGTGTAGCGGTTGTGCTTGTCGGTCCAGATGAAGACGTTGTTGCAGAATACGCCAAGCGTAACCTCAGAGAGCCTTACTGGCGCAATCCAGTTCTTAGGCAATGTGTAGGACAAGGTGATGTTGCGCAGTTTGGCGTATGACTTGGAAACCAAGTAATGTCCGCAGCCATCCACGCCGCCGTTGCCAAAATAATATTCCTGCATTGAATAATCCGACATTGAAAGCGGGACGGTGTTTTCTACGTACTCAGGATTCTTGTCGGTGCCGACATTCACGACTGAATTTGGGATTATGAACGGGTTGCGCGAATTGTAGGTGGTGTATATGCTGTTGCCCACAAACTCGGTGGTCTCGATTGTGCGCGAAAACATATACCCGCCCTTGCTGAAATCCAATGTAGCCGACAATGAGAGCCCCTTCCAACTGAAGGTTGACTTGACGCCGCCAGTAAAGTCTGGCTGGATGTTCTTGCCGGTGTCCACTTCCGTGTCTGTAAGCACTGCCGCGCCGTGTTCGTCTACAATGATGTGTCCCTCGGGGTCGTATGTGGGCATCTTGCAATAAAACTCGCCAAAAGGCTTGCCTTCTTCGGCGTACATATATACCGCAAATGCACCCGTGGAATATGCCGCGCCGCGTATCTGCGACTTGCCGCCTTCAAGTTCCTTGGGCAGCGAGATTACCTCGTTGACGTTCTTGGCGAAATTGAAGTCAAGTTTCCAAGAGAAGTCTTTTATCTTGACCGGCTCGGTGTTGAGGACGAGTTCTATGCCTTTGTTCTGTACTTCGCCGTAGTTGACGTACATATACTCATAACCTGTGGCGGGGTCGATTGGCAACTGGAAAATCTGGTCTTTTGTCTTGCGCTGGTATGCCGCGAAGTCAAAGCCAATCCTGCCGTTTAAAAACTGCAAATTCAATCCGCCTTCCAACTCGGTGGTCATCTCCGGCTTGAGGTCGGGGTTGCCCATGCTGCGAAGTTTTTGGTAAGCGTTGACGCCGTTGAAGGGGAATGTGATTGCGCTTACAATGTAGTTGGCGTTGGCATACGCCTGTGTGTAGGTATTGTCGGCTGTGTAGTAAACGCCCGCGTCGTTGCCCGTAGAGCCGTATGCAAGGCGCACCTTGCCGAATGACAAGATGTTGTTTTCAGGAATGAGGTTTGAGAACAGGAAACTTGCCGTAACGCCCTGGTAGAAATACGAGTTGTTTTCTATAGGCAGGGTCGAAGACTTGTCGTTGCGGGCAGAATACCCGAGGTAGACCAAGTCGTTCCAGCCTACTGTAACGTCGCCCAAGATGCCTACCAAACGGCGTTTGGATTCGCTGTCGGAAAGCGTTTTCTTTGTCGCGCCGTTTGAAAGGTTCCAGAAGCCGTTTTCAATGGAAAGGTCGCTTACTTCGCCTACCAACTTTGAGGCTGACCTCTCGTTGACGTTGACGCCAGCCGTTACAGTAATGTCAAGTTTGTCGTCCAAAAACTTTTTTGCCCAAGTAGCCAAAATGTCGTGGTTGATTTCCTTTCTCTTGTAAAATTCGTCGGTAATCTGACCGTTTTTGTTTTGCTCGCTGTAAGGGTAGCCCTTGTTGTCCCACATGAGGTCTTCGCTGACATTCATTTTGGGCGCGCCGTACTTGTCGTCGTAGTCGGTATAGTCATACGAGAAACGGTATGTAAGTGTGAGGTCTTTGACGGGCTTTACGTCCGCCTGAACCTTGCCAAACACTTCCTTGGTATCGAGGTGGAAGTAGTTGTTTTCAATCACCCAATAGGGGTTGCTCGCGCCGTAAGGGGTGAAGTATGCCTGTGGGGTGTTGAAAGGGTCGGACAAGTTGGTCTTGTCGGCAATGGTGATGTCCCTTGCGGTCTGATAGATACAGTCGATCATCGCGAGGCCGCCTTCGTTGTCGGTATTTACGACGTTTGACTTAGAACGCGCGAAATTGACGCTCGAACTGAGTTTGAGCCAGTCGGTGGCGTTGTATGAGGTCTTTGCAGAGATTGTGTTGCGGTTGTAAGTGTCAAAGTCGCCGGGGATGAAGCCGTTGTCGTCGTTGATGGCGTATGAGAGGTAATAGTTTACCTTGTTGTCCTCGGACGCGCCGTTGATGGAAATGCTGTGAGCCTGCGACCATCCCGTCTCGAAGAAGTCCTTTATGTTGTCTTCCTTGGCGGAATAAACGTGAGAAAGTTGCTTGCCGTCGTATATCGGGCCGTAAAGCTGCGTAGAGCCGTCGAGTTTCGGGCCCCAGGAACCATTTTCAATAAATGTCTGGTTGCCTTGCCAACCCTGTCCAAAGTCGTTTTGGAAGTCGGGCAACAATGAAACCCTCCTCGCCATCACGCTTCCGCTGTATTCCACGACAAAATTCTTGTTCTGGCTTTTTTTGCCTTGCTTGGTCGTGATGAGGATTACGCCGTTGGCAGCCCTCGAACCGTAGAGCGCGGTGGCGGCAGCACCTTTGAGCACCGTGAGCGACTCGATGTCGTTGGCAGAGATATTGGAAATACCGCCCGCCGACATTGAAACACCAGTAGTGGAAGCATCTGCCTGACGGTTGGTGATAGGAATGCCGTCAACTATATACAAGGGCTGGTTGCTGCCCGATACGGACGAAAAGCCCCTGATGACGATGTTGGAAAGTGCGCCCGGGTTGCTTGATGTGGACGACACCTGCACGCCAGCCACTTTGCCGGCAAGTGCGTCGGCCACGTTGGAAGTCTTGGCATTTACAATTTCGTCGGATTCCACCTTTGTAGCGGCGTATCCGAGGGTCTTCTCTTTGCGCGAGATGCCCAGCGCGGTCACAACCACTTCCTCCACGTTGACGTCGTCGTCCTTCATCACGGGGTTGATTGTGGCGCGTCCGGCTATCGGCTCCATGACGGTCTCCTTGCCGATATACGAGAATACGATGGTGTCGTTTTCGACACCGGCTGGGATGTTGAGATGGTAAACACCATCCAATCCAGAGATTGTTCCAACAGTGGTGCCCTTGATTGAGATAGTCACACCCAAAACTGGTTGGCCAACCTCGTCAAGCACCTTTCCTGTCACCGTCCTTTGGGCAAGCGCGTTGCCAATCCCAATGAACAACAGTAGAAGGAACATGATTAGTTTTCTGTTCATAACTCAATTTAATTTTGTACTACATTGTGTTTGCTTGTTTTCAAGCGCAAAGTTATGCAAAAATATGTTAATTTAATATTAAGAAAGGTATCAATCACCCAAAATACGCAATTTTAGTATTTTTGTACTCTGATACTTGAAAAAAATTTTCTACAACAGATATATTTTCCTATTTTTGAACACCGAAATTGGTCTTAAATTTGAGCGAAAAAATTTTACTATGAAAGGAACTTCTGTCAGAACGGGCATAATGAAAGTCTCCATAATCGGAGTCTCCATAATGATGGTCTGCTTGGCTTTTTACTACATCATGCAGATAAAGCAGCGGCAGAGCATCGAGGAACTCGCGCAAGGCGACCGCACGACACTTGCCAACAGGATACTGGACGTGTACTCCCGCCAGTACGCAAACATTGTGCGCGACAATTCGGCTTGGGACGAGTTCATCAGCAGTTTTGTGACTGGCAGGGACGACGAGTGGCTGCTTAACAACGTAGGCTACATGATCGAGAACTACGACGCCTCGTGCGTCTGCGTATTCGACACTCTCGGTAACGCCGCCTACCAGCGCAAAGCACCCGACAGCCAGGACGTCGAGTTCTTCGACTTCGGCGGAAAGTCCATCCAGCAAATCCTCGACGGACAACCATTCACAAGCTTCTTCCTCAAAGTCGGCAACAAACTCTACGAATACCACGGCGCGGGCGTCGTCCACGCCGACGACATGATAACCCGCAAGCAAAAGCCGCAGGGCTACCTATTCATGGTAAAGAAAATTTCATACGAACTCCTCACTGAATACCAGGCCGCCATCGGCAACTACGCCGTAGGGCTTGTGTATAACCGCAACGACCTCGACCTTACACAGGAATACACATTCCCGCACTACCTCGTCATAAAAGAGGCGAAGGACTATAATGGCGACACCGTCGCGTACATGTATTTTGTGTTCACGAACCCCGTCGTAAAGATGTACAAGCGGTTCATCCCCGTGTTCATATTCGTATCGCTGATGTGCCTTCTCATAATGTTCGCGATACTGCGCTACACGACCGTGAAGATAACGCGGCCGCTTAAGAACATCGCCGAAAGCTTCCACACCGGCAAGACCGACAAAATCCTGCCGCTCAAGAAAGAGACTAACGAGTTCGGCGTGATTTCCGAAATGATGGAAGAGTTCTTCATCCAAAAAGACAACCTCGTCAAACTCAACACCGACCTCAAGCAGAGCCGTGAAGAAATAATGGTTCAGAACGAGACGCTCCAGCAGCAGAAAGAAGAAATCATGTCCCAACATGAGAACGTGCTGATGCTTAACGAAGAGCTCTCCGCCACAAACGACGACCTCGCGGAACAAAAAGAGAACCTCGAAAAAGCAAACGAGCTGCTCACATCGAGCATAACCTACGCCAGCCGCCTCCAAAGCTCGATGCTCCAGGCGGTCGCGCCGACCGAAAAGAACTTCAAAAATTTCTTCATAACATACTACCCCAAAAACATCGTCGGCGGCGACTTCTACTTCACACGCCAAGTCGGCGACACCTTGATAGTGTGCGTCGGCGATTGTACCGGGCATGGCGTACCGGGCGCAATGCTCGCAAGCATGGGCACATCATTCCTCCGTCAGATAGCAAGCACGACAGAAGAAAAAGACCTCATTTCGGACTCAATGCTCATGCGGCTGAAAAAGAAAGTGACCTCCGCGCTCGGACTTGACAGCGAAGGCGAGCAGCGCACAGACGGCATGGACGTCGCGCTACTGACATATAACAAAAAGACAAGGAACGGATACTTTTCTGGAGCGCACCGCCCGATGGTGCTGATACGCGACGGCGAACTCCACACAATCAAGGGCGACAACATACCCATCGGACACTTCGTAAAGGAAGGCAAATTCACGCCTGTCAACATAAACTTCCAGCCAGGCGACAAGATATACATGTTCTCAGACGGTTGCACAGACCAGACCGGCGGCCCGCAGAAACGCCGCATCATGGCTCAAAACTTCAAGGACCACCTCCTTGAATATTCAACCCTGCCGTTCGCGGAACAGAAGACCGCAATCGAAAACTTCATCTTCACCTGGAAGGGCGACCTGCCACAGACAGACGATATTGTGCTTATGGGATTCGAAATAGAATAGTTTTGTTCTAAAATAGTTAACTTTTTTTTGCACCACTGCATCATTCTATTTTGTAACTTTGCGCCGTCTATAAAATCAAAAACATTAACCCATAAAGCTCAAACATCATGAAAAAGGCACTACTCATCATAATGGCTGTGATAGCCTGCCTATCGGCAAATGCACAGACTATCTACGAATACAACAATGATGTCTACTACGCCGAAGACAACATCTACGACTCGTATGAAGTACGCATCAAGAGGTTCCACCGTCCGCGTGTGACGGTAACGACATACTACGACAACGTATACATCGCTCCGTCAGCGACCGCCGTCGTTGCCGTTGCCGCAGCGTCGATACTATGGCCGCCGGTGTTCGTCCGCCCCCACTACCACACGGTCGTTTGGCACGAGCCAAGACCCGCCCACTACTTCTGGCACGAGCCGAGAGTGGCATACTACAGCCCCACCCCGTATTGGATAGAGCGTCACCCCGTCCACTACAACTACTACCGCCCGACCCACTACGCCCCCTACCGTCCAGCGCACCGCGACACCTACCGTCCAACGCACCACGACCACAACTACGCCCCGCACAACGACTACCACAACGACAACAGGCAACACAGTTATAATAACAATAACCACAACAATAACTACAACAATAATCACAACAATAACTACAACAATAACCACTATAACGACAATCACTACAACAACAATACATCCAACAGCAGCCGTTCCAACAGCAACAACGGCTACACCCAACCAAGCCGCCAGAGCAGCAGCAACAACAGCAGCACAAGCAGCAGCAACCACCGCTCCGGCAGCTACTCCTCAAGCTCAAGAGGGTCGTCGCAGCAGACCTCGACATCAAAGTCCTCGTCGTCATCCTCGTCGAGCAGGGGTTCATCAAGCAGGAGTTCATCGAACTCCCAGCAATCGTCTAACAACTCAAGCCGCCAAGGCACGTCGGCTTCGAGCCATAGGTAGAACGAAACTAACACGAAATGTCGCCTAAGATAAAGATATTATTCATCATCAACCCGATTTCTGGAATCGGCAAGCAAAAACGGTTCGAGAAGATACTTGACCGCCATATTGACAAGGAAAAATTTGACTACAAAGTCGAATACACACAATATCCCGGCCACGCCACCGAAATAGCCGCCGCCGCCGTTGGTATCTACGACGTTGTGACGGCGGTGGGCGGCGACGGCTCCATCAACGAAATCGCCAAGGCTCTCGTCAAGACCGAGACCGCGCTCGCAATAATCCCTTGCGGCTCGGGCAACGGCTTGGCGAGGGCTTTGCGCATACCCGTGCAGCCGTGGCGGGCGGTCAAGTTCCTCAATTCGGCTGAGTTCAAGACCATCGACACATGCCAGGTCAACGACAAATTTTTCCTCTCAATCGCGGGCGCGGGCTACGATTCGCAGGTGGCGCGGCGGTACGAATTTTTCCCGGGGCGCGGCTTCAAGACGTATTTTTTGGCGATAATAACATCATTCCGCGAATACAAGCCGCTCGAATACGAAATCAACATCGACGGCGTGCAGATAAAACGCACCGCGCTTTTGGTGACGGTCTGCAACTCGTCGCAATACGGCTACGGATTCAGGATTTCGCCACACGCATCGCTCACCGACGGACTCCTTGACGTTGTAATCGTCAAGAAACCAGAGCCGTGGCGCGTGCCGTTCGTATTGCTCAACATCGCCCTCGGCCGTGCGCACAAATCCAAATGCTTCGAGATTCTGCAAGGCAAGCACGTGGAACTTTTCGGCAACAAAAAACGCTGGGTGAACCTCGACGGCGAAACCGTCCGCCTCGACCAAACGCTCAATTTTGAGGTCGAGAAGAATAGTATTGTGATTTTCAGCTAAAACTTTTTATTATCCACCATATTTATTTACCTTTGCAGTGTTTTACCTACACTTTTATAACCACTACTATGCTGAAAAAGATACTTACTTTGTGCGCCGTTTTGAGCCTCAACTGTGCCGTGGCGCAGCAATTCCGCGTTAGCAAACTCGCCGAAAACGCCGTGCGGGTGCGTTACGCCAACACCGACACCGACCCGCTGCCCGACTGGATGTACGTCGGCGGCAATACCAACGTCGCCAACGGCCCAAGCACCGAGATTTCGGGCAATTCGCTGATAATCAAAGACAAGGACGGCAAGACTTTCCGCGCCATTTCGCACACAATCGCCGACGGCAAGTCAACACTCAAATTCCCCTTGCAAGACGGCGAATTTCTCTACGGATTGGGACAATTTCAGGACGGATACAACAATGTCGCCGGACTTTCGAGACGATTGACGCAGGTCAACACACAGATTTCGTCGCCCGTGGTGATGTCGAATTTGGGATACGCCGTGGTGTGGAACAATTACGCAAAGACCGACTTCAATCCGTTGGCAGACAGCGTGTTGCTGCAAAAAGACGGCACTGTGGGGCGTGTTGAGACCGTCAACGTAACATCCACCGAGGGCGGCAAGACCGAGACCCGCAAAAACAACGTTTTCAAAGGCGAAATCAACATCGACGCCGACGGCGAGTACAGCATCCTTCTCGATGTCGGGCAGAAAATGGCTCGCCGCCACAACCTCAAGATTGACGGCGTTACCGCAATCGAGATGCAAAACCTCTGGCTGCCACCGACCGCGTCAAAAATCGTCAGCCTCACGAAAGGCCACCACGTCCTCGAAGCCGAACTCACCGAAAACGACCGCCCCGTTGTGTATTTTGGCAAGGTGGGCGGCGAGACGGTCTTCCAGTCCGAACCCTCTGACAAAGTGGACTATACGGTGATTTTTGGCTCGCCCGACCAAATCGTCAAGACCCTCAGAAACCTCACCGGCAACGTCCCGCTGATGCCGTCGTGGGCGTTTGGCTACATACACTGCCGCGAGAGGTTCCATTCGCAAAAGGAAATCCAGGAAACCGCCGACCGCTTCATTTCCGAAAACATCCCCCTCGACGTAATCGTGCAGGACTGGCAGTATTGGGGCAATACCGGCTGGAACTCAATGGTTTTTGACCGAGAAAACTACCCCGACCCGAAGGCTCTCACCGACTACCTTCATTCCAAAAACATCAGGATGATGCTGTCGGTCTGGTCAAAAATCGACAAAAATTCCGAGGTGGGCAAAGAGATGCAGCGCGACAATTTTTACATCCCCGGCACCGACTGGATCGACTTTTTCAAGCCCGAAGCCGCCGCCGCGTATTGGCGCAATTTCAGCGAAAAACTCGTCCCCACAGGCATCGACGCATGGTGGCAGGACGCTACCGAGCCCGAAAACGACGACCTCGACGGCCGCAAGGTCAACGACGGCAAAATCGACGGCCGCCTTGTCCGCAACGTCTATCCGATGCTCGTCAACAAGACCGTCTATGAAGGCCTGCGCAAGGACAATCCGCAAAAACGCCCGATGATTCTCACCCGCAGCGGCTTCCCGGGCATCCAGCGGTATGGCTCTGCGCTCTGGAGCGGCGACGTGGGCAACGATTGGGAAACATTGCGCCGTCAGATAACGGGCGGCCTCGGCCTGCAAGCCACAGGCATTCCGTGGTGGACTTACGACGCAGGCGGATTTTTCCGTCCATGGGACCAGTACCAAAACCAAGACTACATCAACCGTATGCTTCGTTGGATAGAACTATCTGTTTATCTGCCACTTATGCGCGTCCACGGCTACATGTCCGACACCGAGCCGTGGCGATATGGCGACCGCGCGAAGTCCATCATCAAACAGTGCATCGACCGCCGCGAAAATCTTCGTCCGTACATTTATTCCGTGGCGGCTGACGTTTCCTTCAACGGCTCTACGATGATGCGCCCATTGGTTTTTGATTTCCCCAACGACCGCAAGGCTTTGGAACAGAATTACGAATTTATGTTTGGCAAGTCGTTGTTAATCAGCCCCGTAACCGAACCCGACGCGACCATGTGGAAAACTTATCTGCCCGAAAACAAGGGCGGTTGGTATTCTCTGAATGAACATTATATGCCATATAAAGGCGGTCAGACAATTGAAACTAAAATCGACGATGCCACGATACCCGTGTTTGCCAAAGGCGGCAGCATAGTTGTTGAAAACGGCAGTCTCGACAGATTAATTCACGTTTTTGCCGGCGACGACTGCGAATTTCTTCTTTACGAGGACGACGGCGAGAGTTTCGACTACGAAAAAGGCCAATATTCCAAAACCCTGATTTCGTGGAATGACGCTACCAAAACACTATCAATCAACCATTTGGACGGCGACATCGTCGCAAAGCACCATTTTGAAGTGATGGTTCACGGCATAGAAAGGCACGTCGAAAAACACGGCATCAACAAGACGACGGTAATCGATTCTAAGGGCGGCGGCAAAAATTACAAGAGAATCAACTACAACGGCAAGGCGGTGAAGGTGAAGTTCAAATAAACTGCGTCTGTGCCGCATAAAAACAATATTGGAATATTGTTTTTCGTCCAAAAATAAAGTTTCCAATATTGTTTTTTCGTCAAAAAAAAAGTTTCCAATATTGAATAAATGGTTCAAAAAAAGTTTGGAATATTGATTTTATTATTAACTTTGCAGCGTTAACCCAAACATAAAACACCATGGAAAACGCTTCAATAGAAACACTTTACGAAATATCAGAAAGGCTTGTGAAGTCGGTCAAAACTGATTTCACAAGGTATTTGTACGACAAAATCAACTGGGACTGCGACCTCATCGGCATCAAGGGCGCGAGGGGTGTCGGAAAAACCACGTTGATGTTGCAGCGCATCAAACAAAATTTCAAAAACGACCCCTCAAAAGTGCTGTATGTTTCGCTCGACAATCTTTGGTTTGCCAACCACACGTTGTCGCAAGTGGTTGATTATCATTATAAAAATGGTGGAACACACATTTTCATCGACGAAATCCACAAGTACCCCAACTGGCAGACGTTATTGAAAAATATCGTGGACGAGTATCCCGGATTCAACGTCGTATATACCGGCTCGTCGATGTTGAAGATTGATTACCACAAAGGCGACTTATCGAGAAGGCAGATTATGTACACGCTCAAAGGGCTGTCATTCAGAGAGTTCATCGAATACGAAACCGAACTGAAATTCCAGGCTGTTGACCTAAGGACACTTTTGCAGACACATTCGGAAATGGCGTTGGAAATCACCGAGAAACTCAAAATCCTGCCACTTTTCGACAAATATCTCAAATACGGCTACTATCCGTTTTACAAAAAAGATTTGGCAGGGTTTCCGGCAAGGCTTCAAGAGACCATCAAGAGCATTCTCAACGACGACATGCCATACGTGGAAGACATCACGCGGGCGACAAAACAGAAAATTATGAAAATGCTGATGATTATCGCCGAAAACGTGCCGCAAACGCCCAAAATGTCAGACCTTTACGCCGCGCTTGAGACGAGCCGCGAACAGGGGTTGAAGATGCTTTCGTTTTTGGAAAGGGCAGACCTTTTGGCGACACTTTCCGCCGTTGCCAAAAACATCAAGTACCTTTCCAAGCCCGACAAAATCTACCTCAACAACCCCAACTTGATGTACGCCCTGACACCAAACGCGAACACAGGCACGCTTCGGGAAACGTTTTTCCTCAACCAACTTTCATACGTCGGCGAGGTCAACTATCCCAAGCAAGGCGACTTCCTATGCCAACAGAAGTACCTTTTTGAGGTCGGCGGCCACAAAAAGACCTTTGACCAAATCAAGGACATTCCCGACAGTTACCTCGCCGTCGATGACATCGAGACCGGCAGACGCAACCGGATTCCGCTGTATATGTTCGGATTTTTGTATTAATTCAATCGTAAATAAAAACAACCGCGCCGAAAATTTTAAAATCGAATTTTTCGGTGCGGTCGTTAATTATTATTTCTTGAAATCTTCAATCCACTTCCTTGCGTTGACGAAGGCTTCGAGCCAGGGCGTCGCCTCGTCGGATGGGCGGTCGGCGGGGTAATGGGCCCACTGCCACGAGAAGATGGCGCGCTCGGGGTGTGGCATCATCGAGAGGTGGCGGCCGTCGGCTGAAACAATCGCCGCAGCGTTGTACGAAGAACCGTTGGGGTTGCCGGGGTACTCGCCATACGAATATTTCATCGGGATGCTGTAAGTGTCCTCGGGGTCGGGCAGGTTGAATTTGCCCTCGCCGTGAGCCACCCAAACGCCGATGCGGCTGCCTGCCAACGATTTGAGCATCACAGAGTTGTTTTCGCAGATGTCAACATTTACAAACGACGATTCAAACTTGTGCGAATCGTTGTGAAGAAGTTTCGGATGGTTTGGACGACCGGGATAGATGAGTTCCAGTTCGTTCATCAACTGGCAGCCGTTGCAGACGCCGAGCGAGAGAGTGTCGGGGCGTTTGTAGAAATTTTCGAGAGCCTTGCGCGTGTTTTCGTTGTACTTGAACGCGCCCGCCCAGCCTTTTGCCGAGCCAAGCACGTCGCTGTTGGAAAATCCGCCGCAATAGACGATGAAATTGACATCTTCCAAAGTTTCGCGTCCCGTGGCGAGGTCGGTCATGTGGACATCCTTCACGTCAAAACCCGCAAGATACATCGTGTAAGCCATTTCGCGGTCGCCGTTGATGCCCTTTTCGCGGATTATCGCCGCCTTGACGCCGGTCTTTTCGCGGCGTTTGGGGTCGATGCCGTACTGCGAAAGTTGGCCGGTGAAATTGTCAGGGAACTTGAACGTCAGCGGCTGTTTCTTGTAATTCTCATAACGAGCGTCGGCGCAGGGCTGCGCGGTCTGCAAACGGTCGAGCAAGTACGACGTGTGCATCCACTGGTCGCGGCAGAGGTCGATGTCGATTTTGGTGGTGTTGAAGTCGTGGCGGATGATGATTGCGCGTTCCGGCACGGGGTGGCCGATGACGGTGTAGTCGGCGTCGGATTTTTTGAGGATTTGCTCTACGGCGGGCATGTCGGCCTTCGACACTTGGATTACAACGCCCGCGTTTTCGTTGAACAATGCGCGGCAAGTGTCGTCGTCCTTGATGCGGAAGTCGATGCCGCCATTCTCGTTGGCAAAACACATTTCCAAGAGCGTCGTGATGATGCCGCCCGCCGAAATGTCGTGTCCTGCAAGAATAAGCCCTTGACGGACAAGTTGTTGGATTGCATTGAAAGTCTTCTTGAAACTCATTGCGCACGCGATGTCGGGGCAGACGTTGCCGAGGCCGCCCACCACTTGCGCAAAACTTGAACCGCCCAATGCCGGCGACATGCCCGAAAAGTCGATGTGGATAATCACCGATTCGGCAACGACCTTGATGTTGGGCGTTACGATTTTCTTGACGTCGGCGACCTCGCCCGAAGCCGTGATGATTACCGTGCCGGGCGACATAACTTGCTTGCCGTCAGGATATTTCTGCGTCATCGAGAGCGAATCCTTGCCGGTGGGGATGTTGATGCCGAGCGCAATCGCAAACTTGCTCGCAGCCTCTACTGCCTCGTACAAGCGTGCGTCTTCGCCCTTGTTTTTGCAAGGCCACATCCAGTTGGCACTCAGCGAGATAGAGTCGATGCCGTTTTCAAGCGGCGCCCAGACGATGTTGGTCAACGCCTCTGCAATCGCCATCCTCGAACCCGCCGCCGCGTCTATCAACGCTATTGCGGGCGCGTGTCCGAGAGCCGTCGCCATGCCGCGTGTGCCGGTGTAGTCGATGGCGACCGCGCCGAGGTCAGCGAGCGGAAGTTGCAGTGCGCCAACGTTTTGCTGACGTGCAATCTTGCCGGTTACCGAGCGGTCCACCTTGTTGGTGAGCCAGTCTTTGCAAGCCACGCCTTCGAGTTTGAGTACATCGGCGAGGTATTCCACAAAATTTCTGCGGCTGTACCTCAGCGGCGCGTAACGGCGGCTTATGGTCTCGTCGCGCATTATCGTCTTGGGCGGCTTGCCAAAGAAATCTTCGAGTTTGAGGTTGATTGGCGTGGTCTTGTCGGGGTTGACGAACTTAAACACCATGTCGTCCGTTGTCTTGCCAACGACGTACATAGGCGCGCGCTCGCGGTCGGCAATGCGCTGCAAGAGAGACACTTTGGCGGGGTCGATTACGAGGCCCATGCGCTCTTGGGATTCGTTGCCGATGATTTCCTTGCTCGACAGTGTGGGGTCGCCGACGGGCAGTTTATCAATCTCGATTACGCCGCCGGTGTCCTCTACGAGTTCCGAAAGGCAGTTGAGGTGTCCGCCCGCGCCGTGGTCGTGTACCGAGACGATTGGATTGGTATCCATCTCGGAAATCGCACGGATTGCGTTATAGACGCGCTTTTGCATCTCGGGGTTGGAACGCTGGACGGCGTTGAGTTCGATGTCGTTTTTGTATTGACCTGTGGCAACGCTACTTACCGCGCCGCCGCCCATTCCGATGCGGTAATTGTCGCCGCCGAGGATTACAATGGGCAGGTCGGGCGTCGGGATGCCTTTGATGCTGTCTTGACGACGCGCATAGCCAACGCCGCC
>CAJOJG010000001.1 GCA_905234655.1 uncultured Bacteroidales bacterium | reverse complement strand
AGGGGCTACAAAGGTACAAAATTTTCCATCAAGCGGAAAGGGGCTTCGGCCTCTTTCTCTTGAAAAAAATTGTTGCTTTTTTAAGTTGAATTTAAGAATATTTTCCTAAAACATAACCAGAAAACATATTGAATTTTCCTAAAACATAATCAACGTGCACCTGAATTTCCCCTAAAACATAACCAAGCCTGTTATACTCCCGCTTGGTTGGCTTCTTCCTTGTATTGGGAAGGGGATATGTTGAACTGCTTGGTGAAGGCGGTGGAGAAGTATGACTGGGAGTTGAAGCCCACGAGGTCGGCGACTTCGGCGATGGACATCTCTGTTTTTTCAGTCAGAAGTTCGGCGGCGTATTTCAGGCGGATAATGCGGATGAACTCGTTGGGGTTCTGTCCAGTGAGGCTTTTTAGTTTGCGCTGGAGATGCCCACGGCTCAGCCCGACTTCTTCCGCCAATGTCTCCACGGAGAGCGATGTGTCGGAAATGCGTTTCCTTATCACGTCGGTTACTTTTTTCAGGAGGTCGCGGTCGGGCGTCGTCACGGCGGTCTGCACTGCGTCAAAATTTATCTCGTTGCCGAACTTTTCGCGGAGCGTCTTCCGGAGTTCCAGCAGTTTTTCAATCCTGACCAACAGGTGCTTGGGGTTAAAAGGCTTTGGAATGTATGAATCCGCGCCGGTCTCAAGCCCCTCGATGCGCTGCTCCTCCGACGATTTTGCGGTGAGCATGATGACTGGAATGTGGCATGTGTCGATGTCGGTCTTCAGGGTGCGGCATAGGTCGATGCCGTTCATTCCGGGCATCATTATGTCCGTTATCACAAGGTCGGGCAAAGTCGTCCGGGCGGTTTCAAGCCCGTCTGTGCCGTTTGTGGCGGTCTTTATGGAGTACATCTTCGAGAGTCCGTCGCGGAGGTACTGGCGGATGTCGTCGTTGTCCTCGACGATGAGGAGTGTGGACTGTGGCGAGTCGGTGATTTTGTCCGTCACGATTTCGATTTTTGGCTGCGGGATTTCATGCTCGGTGTACGTGCCGATGCTCGGGTGCTTGTATTCGCCGGTGGCGGCTGCCATGTCCTTGAACTCCTCGCCGTCGGTCAGCATTATGGTGAACGCAGTGCCTTTGCCGAGTTCGCTCGACACGCTGATTATGCCGTGGTGCATTTCTATGAACTCCTTGGTCAGCCATAGGCCGATGCCGGAGCCTTGCTGGATGTTCGAGATGCCGCCTTGGTAGAACCTGTCGAACACCCTGTCGATGTTTTCCGGGGCGATTCCGCGTCCATTGTCCTCGACGATGATTACGAAGTTTGTCGAGCCTTCTATCGCGCGGCGGATGCTGACCTCGATTTTGCCGTTGTCGGGCGTGAACTTGAAGGCGTTGGAAAGCAGGTTGTACAGCGACTTGTCAATCATCTCGTGGTCAAAGTACGCCTGCTGCTGTCCCATCTCGCTGTGGAATTGGAGGTCGATGCCGTGGCTCTCGGCGAGCGGCAGGAAGTTTTCGCAGATTTCGCGTGTGAACTTCACGATGTCGTCCTTCACGGGCGTGAGCTGCATCTTGTCGGCGTCTATTTTCCTGATGTCCATGACCTGGTTCACGAGCCTCAGCAGCCTCAGCGCGTTGCGGTGCATGAGGTTGAACCGCGCCATCGTCCCCCCGTCGTACTGCTTGGAGTCCAGCATCTTCTCGAGCGGGCTGATGAGCAGCGTGAGCGGTGTGCGGAACTCGTGGGATATGTCTGTGAAAAGTTGGAGGCGCGTCTTGTTGAGCTCGATGTCGTTCTGCTGCTTGATGTATTCGATTTTGATTTTTTGTTTTTCCTGTTCGGTGCGGCGGTAGTACCGCCATACGATTTGCACGGCGATGGCGAATGTGGCTATGTACGCCAATATCGCCCACCACCGCCGCCATGCCGGGGCTATGATGTTAATCTTAAGCACCACGGGCTCGCTCCATGTCTTTCCGTCCGTCGAGGCTTTTACCTCGAAGTGGTACACTCCGGCGTCGAGGTTTGTGTACGACGCGGAGTTTCGGTTATAGTCGTTATAGTGCCACTCGCTGTCGAATCCCCTCATGCGGCTGGCGTACATGATTTTCTGCGGCTGTACATAGTCGATGGCTTTGTATACGATTGTGAAACTGTTGTCGCTCCATTGTAGGCTGATGTCGCTTGTCTCGGACATTGACTTCTGGAGGATTCCACGGCTGTCGCCCGGCGTGACTTTCTTGTTGAACACTAAGAGATCCACAATCGTTATCCTCGGCGGGATGTTTTCGGTGCTGATGTTTTCGGGGTAGAACTTTGTCACGCCCTCGACGCTGCCACAGTATATCTCGCCGTCGGTGTCAGTGGCTATCGAGTTGTGCATGAACTCGTTGGAGATAAGCCCGTCCTCGATGAAGTAGTTTACGATTGTCTTTTTGTCATAGTTGAACTTGCACAGTCCTTGGTCGGTGGTCAGCCACAGGTTGCCCTCGCTGTCCTCGGTTATGCCGCTGACGACATTGTTGGGCAGTCCGTCCTGCATTGTGAACGAGTAGAACGAGCCGTTAGCGATGTCCATCAGTTTAAGCCCAGCCGTTGTGCCTGCCCAAAACCGCTGTTTGCTGTCCTCGTAGACGCAGAAATATGTGTTGTGGCCTTCTTGTAGCTCAAAGTTCCTCACTGTCCTTTTCACCGGGTCCATCCTCGACAGTCCCCAATATGTGCATATCCAAAGGTAGCCGTGCAAGTCGACGTAAAGCCCTGTGAGGTGGTCGTTTATGATGCTGTTCGAGGTCTGCCGCTCGGTGCGTCTGTAACTGTAGAACTTTCCAGTCGCCTTGTCCAGGAGGTTAAGCCCGCCGCCGTTTGTGCCAATCCAAAGATTGCCGAGGCGGTCTTCGGTTATGCAGGTTATGTCGTTGTGGGACAATGATGTGGAGTCGCCGGGGATATTCTCGTAGCCGGTGAGCGTCATTGTCTTTGGGTGGAACTCCTGAAGCCCTTTCAGGTATGTGCCGACCCAAATGCGCCCGTCGTGGTCTTTGAAGATTGAGCGTATGATGTTGGATTTGAGCCCGCTGTGACCGGTGCGGATATGGTCGACGTGGTTGGTCACAGTGTTCCATATGTTGATTCCGTCGCCGTCTGTGCCGATGTACACCTTCTCCTTTGTGTCTGGGTAGATGCTCAGGACAGGTCTGTGCGAGAGTCCAGTGGAAGTGTTTGATTTCCGGTGGTTTATTCCGCCGAATGGTGGTGCGGGCTTGGCCATGTTCACTCCGCCCTGGAACACTCCGAGCCATAGGTTGCTGTCCTTGTCGGTGTAGAGCGCGTGTATGTTGTCGCTGATTAGGTCAGTGACGTTCCCGAGCTCAATGGCGTAGTGGTGGGTGCCGTTTTGTGTGAGCTTGAAAAGCCCGCTTTCCTGTGTCCCGAGCCAGATGTTGCCGTCTTTGTCCTCGGCGATGCCGTATACGCTTGCGCCGTCGTCGGTGAGTTTGTGGGTAGTGAAAGTCGAGTCTTTCGGGTCGTATACTGTCACGCCGCCCTCGTATGTGCCTATCCACATGCGTCCGTCGCGCGACTTGTACAGTGTCAGTATCAGATTACTGCCTATCAGCCCGGATTTCTTGTTGATGTTGTGGTGTTTATGAGTTTTTGGGTCGTAGATGCTAATGCCGTTGTTCTCAGAGCCGAGCCACACGTTCCCCAAGTCGTCTGTGGCGACTGACTGTAGGAAGTCCGAGGCAATCGAGTTCGCAGGGTGTTCGTCGTCGTGGCGGAGGTATGTGACCTTGTCGTCCTGGGCGTTAATAATCGCGAGGCCGCCGCCGGAGGTCGCAAGCCAGATGTCGCCGTCGTCGGTCTGCGCAATCCCCCTGATGGGCACGTAGCGGACAGTGTTGGGCTGTGAGGGTAGTGTGTAGCGTTTAAATAGCCCGCTTTCATAGTCGTATCGGCATACACCGGCGAATGTGCCGAACCATACGCGCTCCTGCCGGTCGGTGAAGATAGTGTAGACGGTGTTTGAGTTTATGGAGCTCGAGTCGCCCTCGATGCGGTGGAAGGTCTCGATGTTCTGTCCGTCGAGGCGGTTGAGTCCATTATTGGTCCCGACCCATATAAAGCCGTGCTTGTCCTGGCCAATGGCGTTGACATGGCTGTTGGACAGGCCTTCGCGGGCGGTGTATTTTACGAAGTCTAATTCGTCTATGTGTTGTATGGCGTGTTGTGCGGCTGGCTGCTGGGACAACGCGACGCCATTAGCGGCCATCGTCAATGCCACAGTCATGTACAGTCTCAGTATGTGTATTCTCATCAAATGTAGTGTAGTGTTCTTTATTCTATGTAGCAGTCTTTCAAAAAAACTTTGTTTTTCATACGCCAAAGTAACAAAAACTATTTTGTTTGTCAAAATCCTATTGGTTAAATTTATGAAATTTGTGTGAATTTTTTAATTTTTTAGGGTGTAGGGTTTACAATTAATTAAGATTGTTAAAATTTGTAATGTATTGAATATTAGTATATTAGCGTCGTTTATCACAAAATTTAAACGAAAATATTACAAAATTTGAAGCAAAATGTGACAAATTTTAAAAAAGTTGATACCGTTTTGAAAACGCATAATCCGCCACCTTCGTATATTCGCTACCGTAAAATATGAGAATAAGTAAACCAACTCGTCCATACTTTTACTAACAACAATAATTGAGCTTGCAAAAAAGAAGGACAAGAGGATGAAGCACGCGACAAATGATGAGAATTTAGTTAGGTTTGATATGACATAAGTTTTTCATTTAAGTAAGTAGTGTTATTATTATATTTGGTAATTGTAGTTTTTTTATTTTTTAGTAGTCTTTTAATTTTTACAGTATTGTTATTGTTTGGAAAATTGATTAGAGCATGAATGACAAGCGGCGAGTCAAACTATTAGCTCGAAAATTTTTTTGTGAGAATAAATCAGAACAAAAACATAAAAAACGATTACGACAGTAATAAAATTATGACAACATTCACCCAAAGACTTGCACAACTCAAGAAGAGCCATGAAGACCTCATCACAAGGCCAAACGAGCCTGAAGATCTCTCCAACGGCATCTACGAGCGTTATAAATACCCAGTCCTGACCGCCGCGCACGCACCGCTCGAATGGCGTTATGACTTCGACGAGAAGACTAACCCGTTCCTCATGGAGCGCATCATGGTCAATGCGGCATTCAACGCCGGCGCGATTAAGTTCAACGGCAAGTACATCGTCGTTGCACGTGTAGAAGGCGCGGACAGGAAGAGCTTTTTCGCTGTCGCCGAGTCTCCTAACGGTGTCGATAATTTCCGCTTCTGGGACAAGCCAATCGTCATTCCCCAGCTCGCCGACCCGGACACAAATGTCTACGACATGCGACTTACGGCACACGAGGACGGTTGGATCTACGGCATATTCTGCACAGAGCGCAAGGATCCCAATGCAGCCCCGGGCGACACGATGTCCGCAGTCGCTAACGCCGGCATAGTCCGCACAAAGGATCTCCTCAACTGGGAACGCCTCGACGACCTCATCTCCCATTCCGGCCAGCAGCGCAACGTCGTCCTCCATCCTAAGTTCGTCAATGGCAAGTATGCCCTCTACACACGCCCGCAGGACGGTTTTATCAGCGTCGGCAGCGGCGGCGGCATCGGCTTTGGACTTTGTGACGACATCTGCCACGCCGAGGTTCAGGCAGAACCCATCATCGACAATAAAATCTACCACACCATAAAGGAAGTCAAGAACGGCATGGGCCCTGCGCCCATCGAGACCGAAGAAGGCTGGCTCTGCCTTGCGCACGGCGTAAGGAACACGGCTGCCGGGCTTCGCTACGTCCTCTACATGTTCATGACAGCCAAGGACGACCCGTCTAAAGTCATCTACTCTCCGGGCGGCTACTTCATTGCCCCGAGGATGAGCGAGCGCATAGGCGACGTGTCCAACGTCGTATTCTCCAACGGCTGGATAAAGGACGACGACGGCACGATATTCATCTACTACGCAGCCTCCGACACACGCCTCCACGTGGCTAAGACATCGGTAGCCCGCCTGATAGACTACTGCAAGAACACACCTGCCGACAACTACAGGAGCGACTTGTCCGTAAAGACAATCATCGACCTTGTCAACAAGAACAAGGCACTGTAGCGAGTCCGGCTCGATTAACTACTAATTTTCACTAAATTTCGTTTAACTAAATTTAAGTATTTACATGAGAAAAGATCTAAAACACTTCTTACTGCGCGGCCTGCTTGTGATGGTGGGCTTGCTTGTGCTGAGTGCCACGGGAGCCTTTGCACAAAAAACGGTAAGTGGAAAGGTTGTCGACGAAGGCGGAATGGGGCTGCCGGGCGTAAGTATCATCGAAAAGGGTACTACAAACGGCACAATCTCCGACATCGACGGCAACTTCAACCTCAATGTTCAAAACTCAAACGCCACGATAGAGTTTTCATACATTGGCTACACGACCGAGGAGTATCCCGCGAGCCAGTCTCCCCTTAACGTGACCCTCAAGGAGGACACGAAGGAGATTGACGAAATCGTAGTCGTCGGCTACGGCACGATGAAAAAATCCGACGTCTCCGGCTCGTCGATCACTGTAGGAGCCGACGACATAGAGGGTTTTGTAGGCTCTGGTATCGACCAAGCACTACAGGGCAAAGCCGCCGGCGTACAGATTACTGCCAACTCGGGTCAGCCTGGCGGCGGCATGAACGTTAGTATCCGTGGTAACGGTACACTTTCGCTCAAAAATTCGCAGCCGCTCTACGTCGTGGATGGTGTGCCAATCCAGAACATATCGCAGTCAGGCGCTGACGTCGGTCTTGGCGATGCTCTTGGTAATGGTAATGGTACATTCTCCGGCCTTTCTAACCTCAACCCCGACGACATCGAGTCGATGGAAATCTTGAAAGACGCTTCCGCGACGGCTATCTACGGTTCGCGTGCTGCTAACGGCGTCGTGCTCATCACCACCAAAAAAGGAAAGAAAGGCAAAGCCAACTTCAATTACAACGGAACATACGGAATTTCCAAGCAGGCGACCACGCTTGATGTCATGAATCTCCGCGAGTTCGCTCAATATCAGAACCAGCTTTATGCCGAGGGCATCATTGCACAACCTGACGCAAGTCTTCTCGACCCGTCGCTCCTTGGCGATGGTACAGACTGGCAGGATGCAGTATTCCGCACGGCGCAGATGCAGTCGCACCAGTTAAGCGCATCGGGCGGTAACGACATGGCTCGTTATTATATTTCTGTAGGATACTACGACCAGGAAGGTACAATGGAGGGGTCGAGCTACGAGCGTTTTACTACACGTGTTAATCTCGATGCTAATCTTACAAACTGGTTGAAGGTCGGCACTAACACTTCATTCGCGAGGTCAGAAGACCATCTTGGACTTACAAACTCTGAAGACGGTATTCTCTCCATGGCATACCAAAGGACACCTGATATTCCTATCTATTATGTGGATGGTTCTTGGGCTAATGGAACAAAAGAAGGCCAGGGCGGACGTAACCCGCTTGAGCAGGCTCTCAGCGACAACAACAAACTCATGCGTTATGACCTTGTAAGCAATCTTTTCGCTGAAATAAAGTTCATGGAAGGACTGACACTCCGTACCGAGTATAATACGGATTACCTGTGGTCAAACGCTTACCACTTCGAACCCTACATCTCATACGGTTCGTTCTCCAAGGCTCAAAACGAAATCCGCCACCAGAGCAACAAGAGTCTTTATTGGGAAGTGAAAAACTACATAACATACACCAAGACTTTGTTTGATGTCCATAGTATCACTGCAATGTTTGGACAAGAAACGTCCGAATCCACGTGGGAGTATATGGCTGGTTCTGCTGTCAATCTTGAATCCAATGACATTCAAGAGCCTAAACTCGGTGAAAACCAGACTATCGGTTCCGGCCACGGTTCCGGCTCGCGAGTATCGCTGTTCGGCCGTCTTAACTACAGCTACGATGGAAAGTACAACATGACATACACATACAGGCGCGACGCATCCTCTAATTTCGGACCTGAAAATCGTTGGGGCAACTTCCATTCGGTTTCGGCTTCGTGGAACGCCCACAAGGAAGAGTTCCTCTCGTCTTATCTGGAGTCTGCAAAAATATCGACGGCCCGTTTGCGTCTCGGCTGGGGTCAAGTCGGCAATGACAATATCGGCTCGTACCTTTGGGGCGCGTCCGGCTCAAGTGATGTCAATGGACTTGGCGCCACATACCAGATTACCAACATACCAAATGAGACAGTTGGCTGGGAGACCCAAGAGTCTTGGAACCTCGGCCTCGACTTGAGTTTCTTAAAGGACAGGTTCAATCTTATCGTCGAGTTTTATAAAAAGGTCTCCAAGGACATGTTGATGACCATGCAGTTGCCTTCATACATGGGTACATCGGGTAATGGCTCGGCAGTACTTAAAGCACCATCGGGTAACTTCGGCGAAATCGACAATAAGGGTGTTGAATTTACCATCAATACCACTAATATCAACAAGAGAGGCTTCAAGTGGACTACAGACTTGCAGCTCTCGTTCAACAAGAACGAACTCGTTTCGCTTAGCGGCTCTGGAAATTCGGCAATATTCGGCGTTGGACAGTGGACAGACCAGATTGCCATTTCGCAGGAAGGCAACTCGCTCTACCAGTTCTACGGATATAAGGTTGCCGGTGTATACCAGGACTATAACGACCTTCTCAATAGTGCCCGTGACGGTAACATATCAATCGACGAGAATGGTAATAAAACCGTATCTTACACCAAAAGCATCAGCCGCTATAACGGAGTGTGGGTTGGCGACCTCAAGTACGAGGACATCAATGGCGACGGCGTCATAAATGAAGATGACTTGACCGTAATAGGCAACCCGAACCCGAAGTTCACAGGCGGCCTTACCAACAATTTCTCTTACAAAGGATTTGAACTCGGGCTGTTCCTGACATTCTCGTATGGCAACGACATCTTCAACTATAATGGCCGCCGCCTTAACTCCATGAGCAATGTTTGGATTAACCAGACCAAAGACGTGCTTGACCACGCGCAGCTCGTGTGCATCGACGATACAAAGACCTATCCCACCACGGTAGATGGCTATAACGATGCTAATGGCAATCCGATCGCCATCAACAGCTGGCAGGAAGACCCGACTAATGTGAAAGTGCTCAATTCTGGTACTGACGTGCCGCGCGCTGTTGTCGGCGACCCGGCTAACAACCAGCGACTCTCGGACCGTTATGTAGAGGACGGCTCATACCTCAAAATCAAGTCTCTCTCTTTGGCTTATAACCTGCCAAAGTCATTGATTAGCAAGTGGAACATTAGTTCAGTAAAGGTATCTGCAACTGTAAGTAACCTGTACACGTTCACCAAGTACAGTGGATTGGACCCCGAAATCGGCACAAGCTCGACATCTGACTACGTGATAGGTGTTGACAACGGTCGTTACCCGACCCCACGCATTTTGTCTTTCGGTCTCAACATTGCATTTTAATCAAACATTTAAGCAAAGTGAACAAAATGAAAAAACACAATATACACAAACTGGCAGGCCTTGGACTCCTTGCCGCGGCGTTGACGTTCCAGTCGTGCGAGGATTTTCTTGACCGTCCTACGGAAGACTCGTTCACAGTAAGCGACTACTTCAAAAACGACGACCAGTGTCTTGCGGCTGTCAACACATTGTATGCCTCGCCGTGGAACGATTATCTGCGCGGCATATACAACATCGGTGACAAACTCTCTGGAAACTGGATGGCAGGAGACAAGGACGTATTCTACACAATGGCGTTCAATGCCTCACAAGCCGACCTTGCTGATGCTTCCAATGCGCTCTGGCTTGTTATTTCCCACTGTAACACAACCATTTTCTACATCGAAAAGGCTGAAGGCGGTGTTTCTGAAACGGTGAAGAACCAGTGCATTGGCGAAGCGATGGTCATAAAGTGCATGGCCTACTTCTATCTCGTGCGCGCATGGGGGGCAATTCCCATCATACACAGCACACAGGACGTAATCGACTCTAAGTCATCATTCGAACTCTACAAATACCGCGAGCAGGATGTCTACGACTACATCATCAACACGCTCCTTCACGCAATGGAACTCCTGCCGAAGAAGAACGGCGAAGACGGCAGAATCGACTATTACTCCGCCGAAGGCCTCCTTGCGAAGGTGTACCTCCAGGCAGCGGCATCCAAGGACGGTTCTTTGAATGCCGCGATACTCGAAAAAGCAAAGGAACACGCCAAAAACGTAATCGAAGAGTCAGGACGCAGCCTCATGGAAAACTATGAAGACATATTCAGAATGTCCACCGGCAGCAAATGTCAGGAGGGGCTCATTACTCTTCACTGGGCGGTGTCCGCTGCTCGTTGGACTATCAACAACTGGTGCCAGCCTGACTTCGTAGCTGCCATCTTCGGCGGCACGGGCAACGGTTGGGGACAGTGGGGCGGTCCTTCTCTGGAACTCCAAAAGCTTTTCGATGTTGACGTAACAAGACCTGCATCCATCATGGCGTCGGCATACGCATACGTCGCCGACCCAAATGAAATCAAGGACAATTACGACAAGGAGAAAGACGTGGCGACCTTTACTGTTACGAGAAATGGCAATGTTGATGTACGTCGCCAAGTTACAATGTCCATGTACGGCGACTACTACTGGAACTGGTGGCGCGACAAGGAAGGATTTGTCAACAACGACGACAACGATTACAACACCTGCAACCGTTTTGCCGGGTCAGACGCGACCACAGACCTCTTCAACTCGCCGACTGGCGCACAAGCGGGATTCAAGACTGTCTATGGCAACTCTGAAGACCACAAGGCTGAGGACAACGGCGTGTCGTCAAACGGCATGTGCGGCGCGATGCCGACCCATCTTCTCCGTCTGTCTGACGTATATCTGGTATACGTAGAGGCCTGCATGCCGCCGGCTGCCACTGGCGATGCCCGCTCGACATCAGATGCCACGGCTCTCAAATACTTCAATGACGTGAGGAAGCGTGCCCATGCATCAGAGCATAGCGGCGTCATCACACTAAACGAACTTATGGACGAACGTCGTCGCGAACTCGCATTCGAGGGCGACAACTGGTTTGACTTTGTTCGTCTCGCCGATTACGATGTCGCGGGAGCTACTTCAAAAATCCTTGCCCAGGAGCGTGGATATTATGGCGGCGATGCCTTGAAAGGTGTGTATGGAATCGATCCAATCAAGTACAAGACCACCATCAACGACATCACTCTGACTTCCATCAAACTTACCCAGGTAATCAGCGGTGCGGGTGACAAGAAATTCCGTCTTCCGTTCCCCTCGTCAGATGTCGTCGCCAATCCCAATCTTGGCAAGGATGTGCAGACGTACAATTTTGATGGCACTGTCGACTATTACAAAAAAGAAAATTTTGCAGAATTGTAAACCATTAAATTAGAATCAGATTATGTATTACTTTATAAAACATAAATTGCCGGCGTTCGCGATGGCGGGGGTGATGGCCTTGGGCTTGGTCACTTTCTCAAGTTGCGATGACGACGATGACGACGCTACTCCTGTCGTTCAGTACATAAGGCCTACCGATGCTAATGTCGCCGATTCGCTGATGGAACGTGTCTCGATGGGACAGACTATCGCCGTAATGGGCAGTGGATTCGAAGATGTCAACCAGATTCTGTTCAATGACCAGAAGGCTCTCGTAGTCCCGACATACGTAACCGACAACTGCATCATTGTCACGGTTCCCACATCATCATGGACCGTTCAGAACGATTCGCTGACCTTGATAACTCGTGGTGGACAGAGAGTCCAATACTATCTGCCGGTCAATAAGACCGCTCCAAGAATCCTCACTGCCTCAATCGAATATCCAAAGGCCGGTGACGAGATGACCATCCTTGGCTCAGGCTTTTTCAAAGATGACGACCAGCTCTCTGTGTCATTCCCGGGTGTGGGAGACGTGCCATTCACCTATGTATCGGAAAACGAGCTTAAGGTCACTGTTCCTGAAGGCGTGGTTAAAGGCCCAATCAGGATAAGCTCTGCGTTTGGTTCGGGAAAGTCATCGTTCAACCTAATGGAAAACGAAGGCATCTTGTTCAATTTTGACGAAGGCCTTGAACAACAAGGATGGCATCCGCAAAAGGTTGTGACCTTCGATGGCGCAATCGCAGGCAACTGCCTCCAGTTGGGCGACGGTTCGGCAAAACTGGAAGACAACACATGGGATGACGGACACTTCTCATTCGAGTACTGGGCAGGTTCCTGGGACGACCCCGAGGTGTTCGATCAGGAAGGTCAGGGCAAGGCTCTCTATAATGTCGCTGATTTCAGCGATTGGAAAAACATGTGCCTCAAGTTCGAGATGTACATCCCGAAATCTAATCCTTGGGCTAACTTGTCTATGCAAATCATATTCGCAGGTGTCAAGACCGTATCGCTCTCGGGCAACGGCGGACAGAGCGCCGGTGCCAATAACGCTCACTTCCAAGGCGAGAACCTGGCACGAGCCCACTATAATCCGTGGAAGGACAATGGCGGTTCTTTTGATACCGACGACAAGTGGATTACTGTGACAGTGCCGTTCAGCAGTTTCACCTACGGACAGACAGGGACTTCTCCTGCCCAAACTCTCACTTCATCGGCGGACTTCGCAAGCCTGACTATGTTCATTTGGAGCGGCGAAACATCTGGTACAGAGTGCTATCCGATTATCTATATC
The DNA here is from genome assembly GCA_905234655.1 of uncultured Bacteroidales bacterium. GTDB lineage: Bacteria > Bacteroidota > Bacteroidia > Bacteroidales > UBA3824 > UBA3824. Next base: position 87,191 of record CAJOJG010000001.1, on the reverse strand, counting down.
GACAATATTCGTGTAGCCCAATATTAGAATTTAATCACAAAAACTTCACTAATCATGCAATCAATTAATAATAAGCATACAAGATTTGCGTTTGTTTTTTCGTTGTGCGCATTGCTTGCTGTGGGAGTGTTATTCTCTGGCTGCAAGGACGATGACGATGACGATGGAACGCAAATTTGGACTGTAGGTCCAGGCAACCTTGAAAGAGGTGAAAACCTGAAAGTCAATGGACAGAAACTCGGCTCGGTTGCTTCCGTTATACTTCCGTCGCTTGATGGCAGTGGTATAGAGATTTCCCGCTCCGATTTCAAGGAGGTGTCTGACTCTCATTTCGAAGTGACGCTGCCTCAAGACAGGAATCTCGTGTCGGGGCCCGTCAAGATTAAGCTGTCTGACGGTTCCATCATCGAAACCAAGGTGTCCATTAAGGTGGGTAGCCTTGTAATCGATAAATTCGCGCCGCTATCTGCAAAGGCGGGTCAAGAAGTAACCATCACAGGCGAATATCTCTCTCTTGTACAGTCTGTCGTGTTTACATCCAACCAGATTGTCGAACAGGCGGATTTCGTAAGCCAGTCTAATACTGAAATCGTCGTTAAAGTTCCTGAGGCGGCGCAGTCCGGCACTGTAGGTGTATCGGATGGCGATGTGACTGTCTATGCTTCGGAAAAAATCAGTTTGGCGTTGCCGTCTGTCACAGAGGTGGAGGCTAAGGACTATAAACCCGGCGTTGATAAAATCATAATCAATGGCAAGGATTTGGATTTGGTAAAAACAGTAAGCTTCCAAGGCTCCGAGGTTGTCGATTTTGATTCCCAGTCGGAAACTGCGATTACTTTCACAGTCCCCGCCACTACCAAGGCTGGCGACTTCTACATCATCCCTGCATCTGAAATTAACATCAAGGCGGGTTCTATCGCCCTTGTAAATCCTGTAGTCGAGGATGTGGTGTATCCTGATGGTTTGGATTATTACCTGCTTGGACAGAGTGTCACTTTCAAAGGCACAGACCTCGACCTTATCACATCGGTTTCGTTAGGCTCTTTGTCTGTATCTGAAGAGGATATTACAGTTGCGGACGACCATAATTCGCTTACAGTCAAACTTGCCGCAGAAGCACAAAACGGCGCGACATTCGTAACTGACAACGGTACAACAATCAGCAAAGATTTGAATATCGTTCCTTTCCTTATTTATGGTACAGAAAATCCTGAACCGGGACAGCAGGTCAATGTAAATTGTGGTCTGACTTCTACGATTAGTGGTGTTAACTTGCAATACTTAAGCGCGATTGCTGTTAATGGTTTCAACGCCACGGATATTAAGGTAAATGACGATGGGACGTCTGCTGACTATTTTGTCGTTTCTCAAGCTGCTGGTGCATCTGGAACATGGACTGCCGATGGCTTTGTCACGGCTGCCACTAATGGTGCGACAGTTAAACAAAGTGTTTGGGCAGGTGCGCCGTCCCGCCCATTCTTCCTCAATTTGCCCAAAAATGCTGAAGGTGGTACATCCATTTTTGTCAATGGTGCTAATTTCGACAAGATTAACAAAATTGAGATTGGTGGAGTAAACGCCGCATTTTCCGTGCAGGATAATAATAACGTATTCATCAATGTGCCGGCCGCTTTGGAAGAAGGAGCGTATGATATTGCTCTTACATACGATGGCGACCAAGTTGACAAGTCGTTCTCTATTAAAGTCGCTTCAAGCGTAATGGTTTTGTGGTCGGGCGAGAGTACATTAGGTTGGGATGCTGGCAAAGCTGGATTTTTCTTGGATGCGGACCTTTCCGACCTCGAAGTTGGTGGCCTTGTAAAGATTTATATGAAGCAGTTGTCTAATGATCCTGCATGGAGTTACCTCGGATTTAGGGTCGACCAGTGGAATGAAGATGCAAATTGGCCTCAATACAATTTCTCGCAGGTTGCTCCTGGTGAAGAGGTGGTTTGGGCATTTAAACTCACTGCTGAACAGTTGGCTACACTTAAAAATCTTTACATCTATGGTGAGGGTAACACTGCTATCACCAAGATTACATACGGAGAAAAGGAGTAAGTAAAAGATAGTTGTTTTGGACACTCAGAATCTAAAATGAAAATCCCCCTGCCACGTACAGCGTACTGTTGGCAGGGGGATTTTTTTTCTTCCATTATACCCTCGCCTTTGGCAGGGTGATGATGAAGGTCGTGCCTTTTCCGACTTCGGATTCGAATGTAATCTCGCCCTTGGCGTTGATGACCATGTTCTTTACCATCGCGAGGCCGAGGCCGGAGCCGCTGCTCTTTGTCGTGAAATTAGGCGTGAAGAGCTTCTCGCGGATTTCGTCGGGAATGCCACAGCCATTGTCGGCGATGCGGGCGGTGATTTTCTCGTCGCCAACCTCTAACGACACGTGAATCTTGCCGCGCACGCCCTCGGGAATGGCCTGTGTGGCGTTCTTGATTATATTGACGAACACGCGGGTCATCTGCTCCTTGTCAGCCATGACGATGACCTCCTTGTGGCCGCCCATGTCGGACGTGATGTCGGCGTTCTCGACGGTGTGGTACAGCAGTACGACATTGTCGATTACCTCCACGATATTAAGCGGCTTCGCGTCCGGCTGCGGCAGCTTGGCAAAGTTGGAGAACCCGGTGGCGATGGACGACAGGGTGTCGATTTGCTGTATAAGCGTGCTCGAAACGCGCTCCAGGACATTCTCAAAGTCGGGATTTTTAGCCTTCCAGGAGCGTGTGAGGAACTGGATGCTGAGCTTCATCGGCGTCAGCGGGTTCTTAATTTCGTGCGCAATCTGCTTGGCCATCTCGCGCCATGCGCTTTCACGCTCGCCCTTGGCGAGGAGTTTGGCGGACTCGTCGAGCTTTTCGACCATGTTGTTGTACTCCGTCACGAGCTGTCCGACCTCGTCCTTGCGGTCATAGTCTATCTTCTCGTAGTTCTTTCCAAGCTCAATGGTCTCCATCTTGCTTTGTATCAACTTGATAGGCTGGACGATACGCTCCGATATGATTACGCCGGTCATGATGCTTATCATCATCAGGACGACATAGAGGTTGAGGATTGAGACGATGATTGTGCTGAGTTCGCGCTCCAATTCCTCTGGCTTTGTGAAGTACGGAAGGTTTATGTAGCCCACGAGCTTCTCGCTGTTGTTGTAGAACGGAATGTACGCCGACGCGAACGACATCCTGCCGATATGCTCCTCGTGGCTGAACGCCGACTTGCGGTCGATGATGAACCTCTGGAACGCAGTCCTGTTGATTCGCGAGCTTATGAGTCCGTCCCTGAAAATCTCAGGACGCGAACATGCAATCATCTCGCCGTCGACGCCGTAGAGATTGACATCGGTGAAGAACACGTGGGACATGTTAGTCAGAATCTCGTCCATCTTGCGCACCTTTGTGGGCGCCCAGCGCGACGAGAACTCGAGTGTGTCGCCGCATAGTTGTTCAAGCTGGACATACACGCTCGAAACCTTTTCCTCCATGCCCTTGTTATTTTGGGCGCGGAACTTCACGATATTCAAGTATACCGTTCCTGCACAGATACTTACAAAAGCCAGCAGCATGATGAGGGTTATCGAGAGGATGAGCTTGGTCTTTATCTGGTAGCGGAACTTGTAGTCCCTGTGGACAAGCTTGTCGATAATCATGTAGACCATCATCCACACGATATATATCATGAAAAGGTACGCTAATTGGACGACATAGTCGACGAACGTCACCTGCTTGCGCGATATTGCCACAGTATTGTCGCCCTTGTGGTATACTGTATGGACGTAGCCGTCGAATTTCATGATGCGGATTGTGTCGTCCGTACCCTCGAATCCATGCTCAAAGACCCTGTCGGTCATGTCGTAGCTGAAGTTGCCATTCTGGGAGACCTTGCTGCCACGGTGGTAGCGCACATAGTCGTAGCCCTCGACCTCGGACGGCTTGACCTTGCTGTCGATGAGCAGCGACGGGTAGCCAATCTCCTGCGGCACGGGCTTGCGGTCGAGCGCGACACATACGAAGTACCACTGTCCGTTAATGTTGTACTTAAATGGCGCATAGTAGCTTATCGCGCCGTCATTATTGGCGACGAGGTAGAACGCCGTGGTGTTCACGATTGCGCCCCTGGTGTTGACGGCCTTGACAAACGGGTCGGCGATGTCGGAGAAGTTGCCGTTTGATGATTCCAAAATCTTCACATTCAAGTAGTACCGTGTCCAATATCCGTTAAAATACTGGTGCAGGAGATAGTCGTACATCTTGTTGGAATCGGCGGGGTTTATGTAGTCCGGCACAATCTCGTCCTTGCCGATGTCTTCCGAAATACCTGCCAGCAGCAGCTCCGCAACCGGGTCGCCATAGTCCGACGGACTTGAGGCAAGCTCCGAGCATTGTTTGTCAGCCTTCTCCTCGCCGGTGACGATGATAAGCGCGCATGAGAACATTGCGCAGATGAAAAGCATGAAGATGTACTTATAGACCGTGGGTTCCGTGTCGCGGTATGTCATGTACATCGCCGTGCCCAACATCAGCAGCGCGCACATCACTCCCAGTCCTGCGAGCAGGTTGGACACCGCCCACACGATGGCCGACAGCAGCACGGCTGCGCCAAGGTAGACGAGCAGCGAGCGGCGCAGGTTCGTGATGGGCGAGTAGTCAAAGTACCGCGCCATGGACACCGCCGCGTAGATTATTGTGGCGGTAAGCAGCGACATGACCATAATCCCCGAGAAGCTGAATATGTCGAGGGTCATTACATTAGTGAGTTGGAACGAAATCTGGCTTTCGCCGACGAGCCTGCGCGTCACGGCGTACAGGTAGCCGAACACGAGGAAGTACACCGCCACCATCGCCGCCCATGTCAGGTACTTGCCGGTCGTGGTGTTGTTGTCGATCCATTCCTTGAACTTCATGTATTCCGCCAAGAGCGACACATAATGGAGCAGGAACAGCAGTACGGTCATGTTTGTGATGAAGTCGCCGATAGTGGAGAATATGCTGTCGTCGGCGAAGTACACTGGGTCGAAGAAGTCGAGCGAGTAGACGTTGGCCGGTATTTTGAGCATCCGGAACATAATCCTCGCCGCCACTACGAGCGCGATGATGCCGATGATTTTTGCCGAGTTGCCTTCTTCGGCGGTCAGCGAGGCTATGATGCTCTTGATATACAGCATGAGCATTGCCAACGACAGGAGGAACAGTACGCCAGCGATGTTGGAGCGGCTGTTGTCGAGGTCGATGCTGTTAGTAGGCACGATGGTGAAGATATAGTCGCCGCGCGAGTCCGTGATGTCTATGCCGTAGCTCATCGGCATAAGCGCGACCCTCAGCGACGGGTCGAGTCCGAATCCCGGTCCAAAATTGTTAACGAGGTATTTGTTGCTGTGCTTGTACTCGTTCTTTATGAGGATAAGCCCGAGGTAGAGTGTGTTGCCGGATTTTAGCGTGCGGATTTCGTACCATCCGTTCGCCAGGCTGTGCATGGTGTTGTTGATGCCGGTCTTGGAGAACAGCTTGTCGAGCGACACGCTATTGTCGCTCCAGTAGCGCAATGTGTCGCTTTCGTATATGAATACGGCGAACCCGTCGTCCTTGAGGTATTCGAGGTCGCGGTCGTACATCCATACGGAGTTCTCCTTGACAAACTTTCCGCCATTCTCCGCGTCGTCGCGCATGTCGGAAAGGATGCCGTCGAGCGTGCGCTCCTTTTCGTGTAGCGCCGCCTGCACCTTGTCCGGGTCGATCTTGAGGCTGCCAAAGCCCCCGAGCATCGACTCCAACATGGCAGCGGCCACGAACAGCAGCACAGCGTAGACCAAAAACTGTATTTTCAGAAACTTCTCTTTCACTTTGTTGTTCCCTTGGTTAACGAAATTCTTAAAATCTTGTTGTCTTTTTTTAAAACTCGTCTTTTACGTTTCCTCTTTGAGTAGTTTTTCCCTTTTTTTAATGCAATTCATAATGCATAATCGTCATTCGCATTGACAACTTTCAATTTTCAATTATCAATTGTCAATTGTCAACTGTCAATTATCAACTGTCAATTCATTCGTGGTGGTATGGTTCTCCGCGCATTATGGTGAAAGCCCTGTATAGTTGCTCTAAGAAGATGAGCCTGACCATCTGGTGTGAGAAGGTCATCTTAGAGAGCGACAGGCTGTGGTCTGCGGTGTCCAAAATCTTCTTGTGGAGGCCGTATGGGCCGCCGATGATGAAGGTTATGTCCTTACCGGGCGATACCATCTTGCGTTGTACGTACTCGGCAAACTTAACCGAAGTATATTCTTCGCCGTGTTCGTCCAAGACAATCTTGAAGCTGCCCGGTGTCATGTACGGCTCCAGGAGTTTAGATTCCTGTTCCTTCACCTGGTCGAAACCCAACGCGCCGGCGTTCTTCAGGTCGCGTAACGTGACGACCTCGAACTGCACGTACTTCTTTATGCGTTTCTCGTACTCGGAGCAAGCGTCCGCAAGATATTTCTCAACGGTTTTACCTACCGTCACGAACCTTATTTTCATGTTTCACTTTCCAAAATCTTGTGTAGTCGGGGTTGGCTCTAAATACTGTTTCCGTCTATAAGGAAAGCAAACAGCGTTCCACATTTGACGCAAACCGTTTTTTATGCCGCCAAATTTGCGATTGATATTTTACAAATTTCTACAAAGTTAATTTTTAATGCGCAAATATTCAAATATTTAAGAAATTTTTTTCAAAAAATGAAAAAAAAGGCCGCCGGAAACTGTTTCCCCGGCAGCCGATGTCTTTATCTTCTTATTAATCTTGCTGTTATGCTTTCTCTGCGCCACTGTCGGCGGCCTCGGTCTCGGCTTCGGTCTCTGCTGCCTTCTTGCGTGACCTCTTGCGGGTCTTCACGCCGCCTTCTTCCTCGGCGGCTTCGGCTTCCTTCTTGTCCTCCTCGTCTTCCTGGCCGTCCACCAATCCTTTCTCTACGAGGATGTTGTACCAGTTGAAGGCGCGTTTGATGTCCGAGATGTACACGCGGTCGGTGTCCCAGTTTGGCAGGGCTTTGCCGAAGAGTTCCGTGAGCTCCTCGTCCTTGGCCTTCTTCGGGACGAATGGCGTCTTCTTTCCTTCGAGTACATTGAAGATGTTGCGGTAGACGTCCGAGAGTTTCGTGTCTCCGTCGGTGGTGTATATCGAGATGTCCTCGAGCGCGCTTATGCGAGCCGTTGCATACGCGATCGTGCGCTTTCCGTCCGCTATCGATTCTACGATAAGCCCGTTCTTGGCCTGTGCGACGTGCTTGTAGAGGCCGGGGAATGTGGCTATCGACAGTATTCCTTTTAAGTTCATGTCTTTATTAATGTTTTTGTTTAATTTGTTAGTTCGATTATTGCGGCTGCAAAGTTACAATCTTTTGCAGTTTCCACGAAAAATAAAATCAAGTTTTTTTACTCCGTTTTTGCAAAAATACCTCAAAAAATTTACAACAATGGATTTTATGGTTTATCTTTGCAGCGGTTTTTTAAGTTAAACGACCACAAGCATAATTTTATTTTTAAGTTCAACAAAAAACATCACTGAAAATTAAAAACGATGAAAAAACGTTTTATATCGATTACAAAGGCTATCGTCTGCGCATTGGCCATGACGACCATCTTCTCATGCGCCAACCAAGGCTCGTCGACCGTCGTCAGCGGCGGCTCGTCGGCTTCTGTCGACGGTATCGCATACGTGTACATCGACAGCCTTATTAACGGCTACGACCTCTACAACGACGAGGCTACCAAGCTCATGGCAAAGCAGAACCAGTACGAGCAGGAGCTCCAGAGCAAGGGCAAGTCCCTCGAGCGTCGCGCGATGGAGCTCCAGCAGAACTACGAGAAACGCCTTGTAACGCCTACCCGCGCCCAGGAAATCCAGAACCAGCTCGCCAACGAGCAGCAGAAGCTCATGCAGACCCGCGACCAGCAGGCGATGGAGCTTGCCGACGACCAGGCGCAGATGATGAACCGCGTGGGCGACTCCATCAGGAACTTCATCAACGAGTTCAACGCCGACAAGCGTTTCAAACTCATCATCAGCACCCAGGGCAATTCCGTACTGCTCTACGCCGACCCAGCCCTCGACATCACGAAAGTTGTCCTCGACGGCCTTAACAAACGCTACCGTGGCACAAGCGGCGGCGCAACACCGGCACCGGCAGCGAAAGCCGACACTACTGCTTCTAAGTAAACCTAAATATTGTGTAAGACAAGAACGGGGCGCGGCGGGTGCTGCATCCCGTTCTTGTCTCTCTAACATGCGCCTAAGAATACGCCGAGCGACTTGCTGTTAAGCGGGCGGCGCAGGATAAAGTCGGAGTAGATATGGATTTTTGACAATACCGCTTCGTCGAGTTCCTTGCCGCTGATGAACGCAAACCTGACTTTGGGGTTCTTGGTGAAAATCTTTTCGGCGGCGGCGATGCCGTTTTCTATCGAGAACGAGAGGTCGATGATGGCGATGTTGAGTTTGGGGTGGTTGTCCAATATGATGCCCACTTCCTCTAAGGAGCGGCACCTCAAGACCTTGAGGTTGTACGAGCCGAAGAAGTTGTTGACGAACTCATAGTCCGCCTCTAATGTCGAGGCTATCATTACCGGGCCTTTGTCGTTGTTGTTCTTGAGTATCTTCTCCACTTCATAGTACATGTTCACTTCGGAGGTCTCGGTGTCCAATAGTGGCACTTCAAAGCTGAACTTGCTGCCAACGCCGGGAAGCCCCTCCGCCTCCATCTTGCCGTTCATGAGGTTCACAAGCCCACGGCAGATGCTCAGCCCAAGCCCGATGCCCTCGTATGGCCGCGACAGCGATGCCTCGCTCTGGTTGAAGCTGCCGAATATCATGTCCTTCTTGCTCGAGTCGAAGCCTATGCCGGTGTCCGACACTTCGATTTTCATCACGGTGTCCAGACTCTCGCACGTGACGGTTATAGAGCCTTCGTCAGTGTACTTGACGGCATTGTCCAAGAGGTTAAGTATCAGTTTGTAATACCCATCCTCAAATCCTGTGATGTAATACTTGGTCAAGAGGTCGTCGGGGAATATGAGCTCGATGTCCTTTCCGGCGGCGGCTATCCAGCCCTGGGCTTTTGCCTTGAGGTTGTACAGCATCGCGTTGAGGTCGAAGGCATTGACAGTGGCGTTTATTTCGCCGGACTGGAGTTGTGAGAAGTAGAGCATGTCGTTCAAAGTGTCCAAGAACCTGTCGCACGACTTCTGCAATACGCCAAGGAAGTGCCTCCGGCGTTCTTCCGGGACTGACGGGTCGTTAAGAATGGCACAATATCCAAAAACCGGATTGAGCGGTGTCCTCAGTTCGTGTGTGACATTGGCGAGGAAGGAAGCCTTAAGCCTGTCGCTCTGCTCGGCGCGCTGCTTTACGTCTTCGAGGAGCTTGTAACACTCGTCGAGCTTGTTGCGGGTCTCGCCGGCCTCGCGCCTTAAATTTGTCACGATATGCTCGTAGTTCCTGTTCAGGCGGTTGAGCCGCTCTATCTCGTGGGTGTATTTATCGATTGTTGACTTCGAGGAGGCTATGGTCTCGGTCTTCGACATGAGCTCGTCGGTATTGGACAGAATCTCGTCCTCGTACCGCTGCTGCCAGTAGGTGAATGTCGTGCGCGCCTTGTAGAGGCTTTTCGCCAGGTATGCCAAAAGCAACAGCAGGGCTATGCTGCATACTATCATTATGACCGTGTTCGTGCCGTGTTCCATCTTTATCAGGCACACGACCATCACCGCCAAACATATAAAACTAACTATGATGGCCATGCCCAAGGATGCCTGTTCCTTCCTGGATATACCGTTTTTTCCCATTTTCGTTTTGGAGTTTTGTTTCAATCGCAAATCTACAAAATTTCACACTATTTTTTGCATAAAATCAAAAAAATATTATTATTTTTGCATCAAAATTGTTAATTTACATCGAATCAATTAAAAATTTAACATACTCCGTGTAATCCTCTGCATAAAATAATAAAAGAAAACCATATAAAAAACAGTACAGACAAAAATGGAACGACTTAAGATTGCAATCCAGAAATCAGGCCGCTTGAGCGACAAGTCCATCGAACTTTTCGAAAAAGCCGGTATCAGCGCATCCAACAACAGTTCACGCCTTCTGCTCGCCTCGGCTTCCGATTTCCCGATAGACATCCTTTATCTGCGCGACGACGACATCCCGCAGTGCGTTGCCGACGGTGTTGCTGACGCTGGCATCGTCGGCGAGAACGTCATCTGGGAATCTGGCAAGGTGGTGGAGACCGTCGAAAAACTCGGATTCGGCAAGTGCCGCCTTTCGCTCGCCATTCCGCGCGACACCCCGGACTACACCGGCCTCCAATGGTTCAACGGTCGAAAGATAGCCACTACATACCCGGGAATCCTCCGCAAGGTTCTCGACGACAATCATATCAACGCCGACATCCACGTAATCAGCGGCTCTGTCGAAATATGTCCGGCGATTGGACTTGCCGACGCGATTTTCGACATAGTAAGCACAGGCAGCACGCTCCTTAGCAACGGACTCGTCGAGAAGGAAAAGATGGTCAACTCGGAAGCTGTGCTCATAAAGAACAACACCCTTGACGCTGAAAAGCAGGAAATCCTCGACAAACTCCTCTTCCGCATCCATGCGATAAAGGCCGCCAAGAGCAACAAGTACATACTCCTCAATGCGCCTAAGAAAAACCTCGACAACATCATAAAACTCCTTCCCGGCATGAAGAGCCCGTCAGTCCTGCCGCTTGCGGACAGCGACTGGGTAAGCGTACATTCTGTCGTCAAGGAGAGCGAGTTTTGGGAAATCATCGACAAACTCCAAGCCGAGGGCGCGCAGGGCATCTTGGTTGTCCCGATCGAAAAAATGATTCTGTAAGAAAGATTTTTATAAGGAAAATCGTCATGTTCAAGATTCAATATACCGACGACAAGGACTTCATGGCGCGGTCCAAGCGACCCGCCGCGAAGACCGACGACATAATCCCGATTGTGCAGGACGTGCTTGAGCAGGTTAAGAACGGCGGCGACAAGGCCGTCCGCGACCTCACGCTTAAGTTTGACAAGTCTTGCCCCGAGAATCTGCTGGTCACGCAGGACGACCTCGAACAGGCAGAACGCGAAGTGCCTGAAGAACTTAAGAGAGCGATAGCCGTCGCACAGCAGAACATCGTAAAATTCCATAAGAGCCAGTTGACGGAAAACCGCGTGCGCGTGGAGACTTCCGAGGGCATCACGTGCTGGCAGCAGGCGAAGGCCATCGAGAAGGTCGGCATCTACATTCCGGGCGGCTCTGCTCCGCTGTTCAGCACAGTGCTGATGCTCGGCATACCTGCCAAGATTGCGGGTTGCAGCGAGATTGTGCTGTGTTCGCCGCCACGCAGCGGTGGTTCTATAAATCCCATCGTCCTGTACTGTGCCAAAATCCTCAAAATCGACAAAATCTTCAAGATAGGCGGCGCGCAGGCTATTGCAGCCATGGCGTATGGCACGGAGAGCGTTCCCAAGGTCAGCAAGATTTTCGGTCCGGGCAACAGGTTTGTGACCGTTGCAAAACAGCTCGTCAACTCGTCCGAGACCGCCATCGACATGCCCGCCGGCCCGTCCGAACTTGCGGTCATTGCCGACGAGAACACAAACCCCGTCTTCGCCGCCGCCGACCTGCTCAGCCAGTGCGAGCATGGCACGGATTCGCAGGTCGGACTGTTCGTGACCTCGGAGAAGAAGGCCGACGAGATAATCGCCGAGGCGGAGCGTCAACTCCAGCAGTTACCACGCCGCGAAATCGCCGAACAAAGTTTCCGCAACAGTTTCGCGGTGGTAACTGGCGACACGTTAACCGCCGTCCACCTGACCGACATCTGGGCGCCCGAACACCTTATTATATCCACTGACGACTGTGACGAACTCGCCGACCGCGTTCATAATGCCGGAAGCGTCTTCATCGGCAAGTATGCCTGTGAGTCTGCTGGCGACTATGCCTCTGGTACAAACCACACACTGCCCACAAACGGCGCGGCGATGGCGTATTCAGGATTGAACATGGATTCGTTCATGAAGAAAATCACGTACCAGCGCATCAGCGAGAATGGCATCCGCAACATCGGCCCCGCAGTCGAACTGATGGCCGCCGCCGAGCAGCTCGCCGCCCACAAAAACGCCGTCACCGTGCGGCTTGACGCGCTCAACGCCTGACGGCGTTGGTCGGGAAAAAAATTAAAAGAATTAAAAGAATTTAAAGATTTAAAAGAATTTGTTTTGTTTTTTAATTACGGTAAAAGTGGAATACATAGAAATTCCGTGTTTTCCGTGGTTAAAAAACTTAAGATTTCGCATTAAAGATTTGTTTGATTTGAAAAGAATTTGTGTGATTTCTCGCGAAGCGACGACGAAAAATTCTTTTAATTCTTTCTAATTCTTTTAATTTGTGGTAAAAAATAGCCGCCGTAGGCGGCGTTAAATACTCCGCCGTTAGGCGGAGCAAGAAAAAATATTTATGTAGAAAAAATGGACTTTAACAAGATATTACGCAAAAACATCTTAGACATGGAAGCGTATTCGGCGGCGCGCGACCTCGTGGCGAAGGGCGACTACGTTTTCCTCGATGCCAACGAGAACCCGTATGGCACATGGAACCGCTACCCAGACCCGATGCAGCGCGACCCGAAGGAAATGCTCGCCAAGATAAAAGGCGTTTCACCTGACAATATGGTCATGGGCAACGGCAGCGACGAAATCCTTGATTTGATGTACAGGATAAGTTGTAACCCCGGACAGGACAATGTGGTTTCAATATCGCCAAGTTACGGAATGTACTACACATTGGCTTGCCTTAACAATGTGGAGTTCCGCGAAGTGCTTTTGGACGACGGCTTCGACTTCAACCCCGACGACATTCTCGGGCGCGTCGACGCAAACTCGAAGATGATTCTCATCTGCTCCCCGAACAATCCTACCGGCAAGTCATTCGACCCACAGAAAATCCTCAAGATTGCAAAGTCGTTCCCGGGGCTTGTGGTCGTTGACGAGGCGTACAATGACTTTTCGGAAACCGAGTCGCTCATAAAATACCTGCCGGAGTATGACAACATCGTCGTTGTGCAGACATTCTCAAAAGCGTGGGGACTTGCATCAATCCGCGCGGGTGTCGGCTACATGAGCGTTGAACTCGCCGCAATGGTCAACAAAGTCAAGATGCCGTATAACATGGACGGTTTCACCCAAAAGACTATCGTCGAGCGGCTGTCCGACCCCGAGTCTTTCAAGAAGACTGTCGAACTGCTCGTCTCGGAGCGTGACAGGCTGATGAAAGAGTTCTCACAACTGTCCTACATCGACAAGATATATCCCTCGGACGCTAACTTCTTCATGTTCCACACCTCGCGCCACGACGAACTCATGGCGTACATGATAAAGAACGGCGTCATACTCCGCTCGCGAAACTCGATGGCAAAGTGCCAAAACTGCATCCGCATAACCGTCGGCACGCCCGAACAGAACGACTTGGTAATCAAGTTGATGAAGGCGTTTTAGCGGAATGTGGGCATTACGCCTGACGCATATATATTACCTCCGTCCCCGTGTCGCCACGTATATCACTATCGGCGCGCCGAAGACGGGGGTAATTGCGTTTAGTGGCAACTGTCCGAGCGACGGGAACCCGACACAGACAATGCCGCAGCCGAGCGACACGACCGCGCCGCACAACATACTGACCGGCAGTAACTTGCGGTGGTCGGACGTTCCGAGCGTCATTCGCGCTATGTGCGGCACGGCAAGCCCTATGAACGCCACTGGCCCGCAGTACGCCGTGACAACCGCCGTCAACAATCCCGTCGCCAAGAGCAACAGAAACCTGCAACGCCTGACATCGATGCCGGACGACGCGGCGTAATTTTCACCGAGCAGGAGCGCATTGAGCGGCTTGGAGAGTAGGAGGGAGGCGGATAGTCCAATGATGCAAACCGCCGTGAACAGTGGCAGTTGTGAGAGTTGGACATTTGAAAACGTGCCCATGCCCCACACGGCGAATGTCTTTACGGATTCTGCCGACGACCAGAAGTTAAGCAGCGAGACCGCCGACGAACCCATGCTGCTTATCATTATTCCCACTATCAACAGCATTGTGTTGCTCCTGACAGCCGCCGACAGCGACATTATGAGCGCAAGGATTGACAATGCGCCGACGAATGCGCCGGAGATTGTCGCTGTGGCGGCCGCCGTGCCGGTGAGCATTGTGACAACCGCCACGCCCACAGACGCGCCGGTGGAAATTCCGAGAATCGAAGGCCCTGCCAAAGGGTTGCCGAGGGTCGTCTGGAGCATGAGCCCGGCAGCCGATAGCGACGCGCCGGCAATGATGGCTGTCAGGCATTGAGGGATGCGGCAGTCGAACAGAATCCGCGAAGTCACGATGTCGGCTTCGGAGTTCTTCATTACCGCCCAAAGCCTTGACAGCGGAATGTCCACAGAACCATGCGCAAGCGAAAAAATTGTCAGCGCGGATAGCGTGGCGGTCAGTATGATGATGGCTCTGCGCATTATTGGAGCGGGAAAAAATATTGAGGTTTGTAGTCGTCGATGAAGCCGGGGTGCGCGATGTTGACGAGTTCGCGCAATAAGATGTCCGGGCGGAACGGCGTTTGGTCATAAAAAGGCTTTTCCCACGTGTTGCAGGCGTAGACATGCCCCGACTTGAACGCCCCGAAATCCTTGTAGTTAGGATTCTCGGCGGCGAGCAGGTCGAGGGTGAGGTTTCTATTTTCGCCATAATATTTGAAAATCCAATAGTCCGCGTCGTGCGCCTTAGTGAACACCTGCTCGAAAGTCAGCGGCACGGAAACCCTGCCGTCGGCGTATTCTCCGTCAAAAAGGTATATGAACCCTGCGTCCCTGTAGAACTCGCCTGACGTGGAGCGTCCCGTCGGCACAAACCATGTCTGCTGGTACATCTTTTCGGTCAACAGTGTCGGTCTGTACGACAAAAACATTATCGAGTCGCGCAGGTTCTTGTAGCCGGTCTCGACAACATTAAAAATACTGTCCGCCACGCGCTCCCTGCCTGTCAGGATTCCGTAAAACTTAATCCATTCCGCCTGCCCAAGCGGAGACCGTTCGAGGTAGTCGACACAATCCACGACTGGAATCCCTGCCGCGTCATAAAAGCCCGTCGTCTGCATTCCGTCGTATGGCGACAGAAGGACGGCGTCGGGCATGAGTTGAAGGACTTTTTCACGGTCTGGCGCGGCGGTATATCCGCAGTCCACAATCCGTCCGTCGTCAATCCGCGACCGCAAGACGCTGTCCACGATATATTTGGAGTCGCACGTGCCGGCTATCTGCCCTAATGCGCCGAGGGTCTTGAGAAGTCCGGCGTGGAGCGATGTGCAGATGATTGATTTTTCGATTGGGACTTTTATGGCGGTTCCGTCGGGGAGGTTCGCGGCGGAGATGCCGTGGTGGAGGATGTATGTCCGCGCAATTTTTGAAGTGTCAGCTGGATTAAGAACAACGGCTCTTATGTAGCCGTCGTTCTCGTACAGCCTTAGTAATGAGGAATATTTGATTTCTATTTTTTTACCGGACACAGTGTCCGACGCTGTGCCGGCGCTGCTGTGCCGGGCGCATGATGGCAAGATGCACAGCAATAGTGCGAAAAATATGATGCGGTCTTTAAGCATGATACATGTTTTTAGACCGCAAATTTAATAATTTTTTCTGTTAGATTTCTGTCAATGCGCCGTCGATGTAGACTTTTGTCTGCGGGCCTTCGAGCCTTTCGATTTTTGTGCCGGCCTTGGAGACCGTGATTTGCAGCACATTGTCGCGGTGGCGGATTTTGAAGGAGTATGACTGCCACTTCTCGGGGAGTGTGGCGTTGAAGCTCAACAGCCCGTCCTTAATCCTCATTCCGCCGAAGCCTTGGACGATGGTCATCCACGTTCCGCCCATCGACGTTATGTGGCATCCGTCGCATGTGTCGTTGTTATAGTCGTCGAGGTCCAGGCGCGATGCGTTGAGGTAGAACTGGTATGCCTTGTCGTGGAGGCCGACTTTTGCGGCGAGGATATTGTGGATACAGCTTGAGAGCGACGACTCGTGGACTGTGAACTGCTCGTAGAACTCGAAGTTGCGCTTTATCGTGTCGTTGTCGAACTGGTCTTCGAAGAAGTATATGCCCTGGAGGACGTCGGCTTGCTTTATGTAGCAGCTCCTCAGAATCCTGTCCCACGACCAGTGCTGGTTGATTGGACGCTGGCTCTGGTCCATTCGTGTGACTGGAATCAGCTCCTTGTCCATGAAGCCGTCATTTTGGATGAAGACTTTGCGCTTTTCGTCATAGCCGAGGTACATGTTGTCGATGATGTGCTGCCACTTTTCGGTCTCCTTCTCGTCAAAGTTGCATGTGCTTTTGATTCGGTCGAAGTCTGCCGGGTGGTTGGTTTTGACGTATTCGATGGCTTTGATTGTGTACTTCATGTTCTGTACGGCGGAGAGCGATGTGTACCAGTTGTTGTTGACATTATTCTCGTACTCGTTGGGGCCGGTAACGCCAAGCATCACGTATTTTTGCTTGTCCTCGCTCCAGTTCACGCGCTGCGCCCAAAAACGCGAGATGCCGATAAGGACTTCCAAACCGTACTGAGCCAAGTATTCCTTTTCGCCGGTGTAGTTGATGTAGATGCCGATTGCGTTTGCAATGGCGGCGTTGCGGTGGATTTCCTCGAATGTGATTTCCCACTCGTTGTGACATTCTTCGCCGTTGATAGTCACCATCGGATAGAGTGCCGCGCCGTTTGTGAAACCGAGTTTCTGTGCGTTTTCGATGGCTTTCTTGAGGTGTTTCCAGCGGTAGACCAAGAGCGAGTGCGCAACCTTCTTGTCGGCTGTGGCGAGGTAGAACGGCAGACAGTAAGCCTCAGTGTCCCAGTAAGTCGTGCCGCCGTATTTCTCGCCGGTGAAACCTTTGGGGCCGATGTTGAGCCTTTCGTCGCGGCCGGTGTAAGTTTGGTTGAGTTGGAAGATGTTGAACCTGATTCCTTGCTGGGCGGCGACGTCGCCTTCGATGATGATGTCAGATTCTTTCCACTTCTCGTCCCACGCCTTTTCCTGCTCGGCGAGGAGAGTGTCGAATCCTGCGCTTACGGCTTCATAAAGCACGGCGTTTGTCTTAGCCTCGATTTCGTCGGCGGTGTAGTACATCGTAGATGTTATGCAGGCGTATTTGTTGATTATGACGATTTCGTTCTGCTTGAGGTTCAGGGAGTAACGCTTGGCGGCGTATTTCTCGCGGAGGATTGGCTCGTCGCCTGTCGTGTCGACCGAAAATCTTGTCACGGCGGCGGTGCAGACTTGGAATTTTGTTTTCTTAGTCTCCGCGATGACCGACACGCTGTCGTCGACGTGCTTGGAGATTTCCACCCAGAACTTTTCGTCGTAGTTGGAGTCCTGGTTGACGATGTCAGCGTCCACGTCCGGTGTCACAGTGGCTTTCGCGCTGAAATTCAGTGGCTTTATGGTGTATTTTATCGCACCGATTTCGTCGCGGACGATGGAGAGGAAGCGTGTGGAGCTGACTTCCACTTTCTTTCCGGACTGCATCTCTGCGACGAAGTGGCGTTCCAACACTCCGCGTTTCATGTCGAGCACGCGGCTGAAGTCAGTCACTTTGCACTTCGCCAGGTCGAGTTCCTCGCCGTCGATGTTGATGTGTATGCCGGTCCACGATGGCGCGTTGAGCATTTTTGCGAAATATTCCGGGTAGCCGTTTTTCCACCAGCCCACGCGGGTCTTGTCGGGGTAGTACACGCCGGAGACATAGCTGCCTTGCAGCGTGTTGCCGGTAAAAGTCTCCTCAAAGTTGGCGCGCTGTCCGCCTTTGCCGTTGCCGATGGAACATACGCTTTCCGAGTTCTTGTTGAGCTCGTTGTCAAAACCTTCTTCGATTATCCGCCAGGGGTCGTGCTTTATGTAGTTTTTCATTTTTTGGGTTTGTGGTTATTCTTGTTTGTGTGATTTTATGTTGCAATTTTACGGTTTATTTGTTTGGAAAACATAAAATTAGACTGAAATTTCATCAAAAAAATGCGCAAACGTTTGCAACAAACGTTTGCGCCAAATATTAGTTCGGGTTGGAAATATGGAGTGTTGTTTTTAGAGGAATTTGCTAATCGACCTTCTCGAGTTCCACGGAGATTTCTGTCCTGCCTTTCACGCTTTCGGCGTGTGCGTTGTGTCCTTTGTACTTGAACACGAGCGCGGAGCCGGTCGGGACGCTTATGCGGTATGTGCCGTGTTCGTCGGTCAGGGTGCTGTTAGTAGAGCCGGCCTGCGTAATCGACACACCGGCAAGCGGGGTCGTCTGTCCTTTCTTGTTGCGGCTTTGGACGCTGCCGGTCACGGTAATCGTCGCGCCGGTGTTGTCGTATTCGATTTTTTGGAGGGCTTTTTTCTTGGATATTTTCTTGAAAGTGAAGCCGATGCCCGCGCTTATGCGCATAACGCTGTTGTCGGAGGGAAGAAGGAAGAAAACGTCGTCGCCGTTGAAGTCGCCGATTTTTGTCACGTTGTCGACGGCGATGTAGATGTTAAGCACGTCCAATGCGGCTGTCAGCGATACGTCCACAGAATTTTCGGCATAGTCCGGCATCGTGTATGCTGCGGCGAGTATCAGTTTCTTGAGCATACGGAGGTTTGCGGAGAATATGATTTCGTTTGCGGTTCTGTGCGGGAAGATTCGTGACTTGTATATCGCGCCAAGTCCTATCCTGTCTTTCCAAAGCGCGTATTCCGCTCCGGCGTAGATTTTAGGCACAAGGCTGGTTTTCGCGGTGTTGTCATCAAGGAGAGTCAGTGTCTGTTGGATGTCGCTGAGGGACGTGAGTTTGCCGGTCAGTGGCGAGACGTAGTTGTAGGTGTCGGTCATGGACATTCGGTAGCCGTGTTTCACTTTCCAGTTTATGAAACCTATGTCGAGGACGGAGGCGGAGAGTTTCAGGTTTTTCTGTACGTTATACGTGAAGCCAAAGTCGAATGCGAAGCCCGAGCGTCCTTTGGGCGTGAAGTTCTTGAATGTCGTCGACGACTTGTCGTCCAAATCCACCATGCGCCCCGATTCCGTCCTTGTGATATCAAGTCCGGGCGATGTGATGTATATTTCGCCGTCGCCAGCGAGCGTGGCGTTGTCGGCGGTGTTGTTAATATATAGTCCGTTGAATTTCGTTTTCACAGCCGAGAGGCCGTACAGGTATTTTGCGGAGATGCCTATCGACATGTTTTTGAAGAATGTCCTGGCGTAGGTCACTGATGCCTGCGCCCAAAGTTTGCTTTCCGAGGAGAAGCCGGAAAGGTCGTTGAGGCCGTCGTTGAGGCCTTTGAAGATGGCATTGTTGAATTTGTCCGGGACTTCCGCCCATGCCTCGCTGCGCAGCGAAATGTCCATCGTCAGGAATGCGTCGTGTTTTGTGACGTATCCCAAAGACCATGCCGTGCCGAATGCCGACGAAAGGGCAAAGTCTTGGTTCTCAGCGATGTTGATGTCCTGAAGCCAGAACATCGCTTTCATGTCGCGGGGGTACGTGTTGAACAGCCCGCAGAACTCTCTGTCGGGTTTGCCGTATTCGAGGGCTGCGTTCGGCGCGTAAAGTGGCACGTTAAGGAAAAACTGTCCGTTATATCTTTCTGCCGGGTTTAGGTAGTGGTTGCGGTAGTTGTTCTTGTCGAAAAAGAGGGTGTTAGAAAGTTGCGCATAACTGTCCAACGCACTTATCGACATGAACAACGCGCACAAAATCAGTGTTGTAAGATTACGTTGTTTCATAGTGTTGCTTGTTTGGATTGTCATGCGCAAAGATACTGTTAATTTCCAAAACTTGCAAAAAAATGTTAAGAGAAATTAAATCAGAAAGTAAGATAGCTGAGTTTGAATCCTACAAAGTTCGGGATTACAAGTTCCGCCTTGCCGAGTGTTGTCGGGCTTCCGATTCCCACAGCCTTCATTCCGGCGTTGTGCGCAGCCTCGACACCTGCCTCCGCGTCCTCAAACACCACGCAGTCTTTGGGGTCGACGCCAAGAAGTTCCGCGCCTTTGAGGAAGACCTCTGGGTCGGGCTTTGCCTTGGAGACCATTGTCCCGTCCGCCACAGCGTCAAAATACTTCGACAGCCCGGCGCGCTCCATGATTAGCGGTGTGTTTTTGGATGCCGAGCCTATCGATGTCTTAAGTCCGGCGGCCTTCACTTCTTTCAGGAAATCCTCCACGCCCGGCAGGATTTCGTCAGGTGTCATTTTTGAGATGAAGCTGCGGTAAAGTCCGTTCTTCTCCGTCGCAGCCTTCTCTTTCTCTTCGTCCGACATCAGCACGCCGCCGATTTCGAGCAGGATTTCGAGCGATTTCATGCGCGACACGCCTTTAAGCCGCTCGTTGTCTTTCTCAGTGAACTCAAAGCCCAGCTTGTCAGCCAAGGCTTTCCACGCCAAATAGTGGTATTTGGCGGAATCGACCAAAACTCCGTCAAGGTCAAAGATACATGCTTTCATTGTATGATAAAAATTATATTAATTGTCTGTGGTTACTTTTTTTCCTTTATGATGAACACGCAGAGCGAGCCGACGAGGAGCAGTATGCCAGCGATGACGAGCATGGATACCTGCGAGCCGCCGACAATGCTGAGAAGTCCGCCGCCGACTAATGCGGCAACGATTTGCGGTATGCAGATTGTGCCGTTGAAAAGTCCGAGGTACGAGCCGATATGGCCGTAGCCCTCGAGCGCGTTAGTGAGGATTGTGAACGGTAACGCCAGCATCGCCGCCCATGCGCAACCTATCAGCAGGAAGCTGATGAACAACAGGAACTGGTTTGTGACGAACATTGTCGAGATAAAGCCAATGCCGCCAAGCACAAGGCTTATTGAATATGCAAACTTGCGGTTGGTCTTCGCGGCGAGCCATGGCAGCAGTGCCGCCCATGCCACAGAGCCGATTGCCTGGACTGCAAACAGGATTCCTACCCAGTTTCCGGCGGCCTGGTATTCGGGCGACGATGTGTCGGTAGCGCCCCAGCAGTTGTCGGCGATTGCGCCATTAGTGTACGTCCACATGTACATGAACGCCGCCCAGCAGAAGAACTGCACAAGCCCGACAGTCCAGAATGCCTTTGGCGCGTCGATGAGGAGTTTGAAGACGTTGGGGCTGTCGCCCTTGGGTTCTTCCTTTATTCCGTGGTACTCGTTATAAAGTGACGGTGGATATTCCTTTACTTTCACTACTGTGTAGATGACGCACAGAATAAGTATCGCCGCGCCGAGGTAGAACGAGTAAATCACGGAGTCCGGCACGACGCCGTCCGCCGAGGTGTTGCTTATGCCAATCCAAGTGAACAGGAAAGGGAAGATGAATCCGATGACGCTGCCAGCGTTGCAGAGGAACGACTGTATGGAGTATGCCTTTGTCTTCTGCTCCTCGTTGACCATGTCGCCGACGAGCATCTTGAACGGCTGCATGGCGATGTTGATGCTTGTGTCGAGGAACATGAGCGATATAAGGCCGAATATCATCGCCGCCGATACCGTCAGTCCGAAGCTGCCGGCGTTTGGCAGGAGGCACATCACGAGCACCGCAATCGCCGCGCCCACAAAAAGATACGGTATCCTGCGTCCGAACCGTGTCCAGGTCTTGTCGCTCAGCACGCCAATTATCGGCTGGACGACGATGCCCATTAATGGCGGGAGAATCCAAAAGTAACTGAGGTTATGCGGATCCGCGCCGAGGGTTGCGAAAATGCGGCTTATGTTCGCGCTCTGTAGCGCGTAGGCTATCTGAACTCCGAAAAATCCAAAACTGATGTTCCAGAGTTGCCAAAAACTTTGGTTTGGTATCTTTGTCATAATGTGTAGGATTAAAAATTATGACACAATTTTAGCCCAAATTAGTTTCACCGCCAAAAAAATGTGTGGAAATCAGGCTGTTTTTCTACTCAAACGTTTGCAGCACGGGACATTTTCGAGAATTATGTTGCAAAATGCTGTACGAGATTGTCAATAGTTGGGACACTGCGTATGTGGTCAGGGACGACACGATTAGGTTGTTTTACACTTGTAACTGTTTGACGCACAAAGGCGATTCAATCCACGACATATACAACGTAGATTCGTGGGAAAAAATACCGTTCCATTATTTTATGGAACAACGTCGTACAGGGCATCAAGGTACCGAGCCATAGGATAGAAGTCGGATGCCATATTGCTGCCGCGAAATAAAAACTTAACATAAAAAATAAATCCAAAAATTTGTTAAAGCCAAAACTAATGAATAATTTTGCGGCGTAATTTGTAAACAATAATTAAATTCACTATGAAACTTACACACATTTTGACAGTCGCTGCTCTCGCAGCATTCACATTGGCTTCTTGCAAGTCAAACAACAACAAGGCTGCTGACGCTACCACCGATGCCGCTTCTACTGAAGCCGCCGCTACCGAGGCTCCCGCTACCGCCACCCCTGCTAAGTCGCAGGACGAAATCAACCTCGAGAAGGCCACCACATTCAAGGGCTGGATCAAGTCTATCGATGGTGACGTCGTTACTATCGTCAACAAGGACGGCGAGGAAGTTAAGGTAAAGATCGCCAACGCTGACGACGAGCTCATCGAAGGCGCGCTCATCGAAGTTAAGTACATCGACGACAACGGCACAAAGAAGACCGCTACTAACGACTCCAAGTCTGCTTCGCTCGCTAAGAACTACAAGAAGCTCCTCGGCAAGTGGGCTACTGAAGGTGACAAAATCACTTTCGAACTCCGTAAGAATGGCAAGATGAAGACCACAATGAAGGGCACTAACTTCAAGTCTTGGAGGATTGTCGACGACAACACAATCGAGTTCGAAATCGCTAACGAAAACGGCACAATGTTCTCGCCCTGGCAGGTTGAGGCTATCGATGACACTAACCTCACTCTCAAGAACGGCGACGCTAAGATTCCGATGACTCGTAAGGACAGCAACCGCGAGTAATTCTTGACTGGAAATATCAAATAATAAAAAACTCCGTTTCGTATCGAAGCGGAGTTTTTTTATTTGTATGACGTCTTGGTCGAGTGCCGTTTATGCGAGGCCTGCGTCCTTGAACTGCTGCTTGAAGATGTTCTCGAGGTCGTTCTCTGTCGAGACGATCTTCTCGCCGTCTTCGTTCTCCATGAGCTTGAAGGCGAGCTTGGATGCGCTCTCGTCGCCGAATGCGCCGTCAGCCTCTGCGCCGATGTATTCCTGGAGGGCCTTGATTGTCTTGGGGCCGAGCTTTCCGTCTACGCTCAGCGATGCGCCGTTTTGGTTGAGGAATGCCTGCAAAGCCGTTACAGTCTTGGGGCCGATCATGCCGTCTGCCTTGACGCCAATCTTTGTCTGGAGTTTCTTGATGGTCTCCACGTCGAGGCCGTAAATTGATGTGATTTCTGCCATTTTTATGTTTATGATTAAAGTTAATAATTCACAAGGCTAATGTACGCATTTTTTTGATACCGCAGCCATTTTTTTTCAAATATTTTTTCATAATATTGCCGCCGCTGCCGCAAGCCATTGTGCTACACGCTGTTAAAGGTGGCGGCTATCTCTTGAAAAAGTCCGGGTTTTGCTCGAATGCCGTGCCTACTACGGCGATGTCCGCTCCGGCATAGAAGGATTTTGCGATGTCTGACATCGACTTAAGCCCGCCGCCGACCATTATTGGCGACTTGCACACGGACGCTACGGCGCGTATCGTGTCGTGCGGCACGGGGTTGCGTGCGCCGCTGCCGGCTTCGAGGTATATGTTCTTCATGCCTATCTGTTCTCCGGCGAGTGCCGTGGCGACTGCGAGGTCTATCTTGCTTGCCGGGATTGGCATGGTGTTGCTGACGTACTGGACTGACGTCACCGTGCCGCCGTCTATAAGCACGTATGCCGTCGATATTACCTCTATGCCCGATTTCATTATGCTGTACGACGACTTTACATGTTCGCCGATGAGGTATTCGGGATTCCTGCCCGATACGAGGCTGAGCAATAGGAGTGCGTCTGCCTCCGCGCATAACTGGGTCGAGCTGCCGGGGAATAGCACCACGGGCTTTTTCGAGACGCTCTTTATGGCCTTTACGACCGACGGGACCGAAGTCGTCACAAGGCTGCCGCCGACCATGATGAAGTCGGCCGGCGACTGTTCTATTTTTTCCGAAAGTTTGAGGACGCTTCCGGCGTTGAGTTTGTCAGGGTCGAGGAGCACTGCTATCTTGTTGCCGCCCTTGCTAAAATATGTTTCGTAGATGTTTGCCATATATTTACTCCATATATTATTTTTTAACGCTACAAAAGTCGCTATTTTTATTGAAACCGCCAAGTGATTTCGAAAAAATCAATATAATTTGATGTACTCGAATGTATTTCCGACGCATTGGAGGTACCGTGCAAAGTCGGCGTTGGAGATTACCACCGTGCCACGGCAGTCGTTTGGGTGGAACGAGAGCGACGGCACGTCCTTGAGGTTCTCGTCGAGGAAGAGGTGGACGTGGTGGTCGGTGTCGTTGATAAGTCCGAAGGGCGACACGCTGCCCGGCTCGAGCCCGAGGTACTTCATCATCCTTTCCGGCGAGGCGAATGACAGTTTGCCGCATGAGGGAAGCCCCTGCGCGACGAGCGATGCCTTAAGCCGCTGCTCGAGGTCGTGTATGTCGAGGTCATGGTCGCAGTGGAAACACACAAGGTAATGCTTGTTGCCCTTGTGGTTACGGAAAAAGAGGTTCTTGCAGTGCACAGAGCCGTCGTCCTTCCACCACCGTTTGGCCTCCTCGATGTTTTTCCCTTCGGGGTGAGTGTAGTTCGAGAACTGGATTCCGTGGCCGTCCAAGTATTCCAAGACTGCCTTTTCACGTTCCGAGATGTATTTATAATTGTCTTGCATTTATTTTTAGTTTTTTTATGTCATTTTGCTGCGATGCAGCACATACACCCGTCAATCTCGAAGTACTTGACATCCAAGTAAATCGCCGAGCCGTCGTCCATGATTACGCGGCCTTTTGCGATGCCGTTTGGCGAGCCGTCGTAGCGGAAGAGGGGCAGAGTGTATGTGTTTTGGTAGTCGTAATTATTGACGTTGACGGCCTTGTACATCGCCTCCTTTGCACACCATTGTATATATAGCAGATGGCTCAGTCCGTCGCCGTCAATATAATCAAATTCGTTTGCGTTCAAGAACTTATGTTTTATGCGCAATATGCGTGGCGTCATGCGTTCAAGGTCGATGCCGATGTTGGGATTGTCGGAGATGGCGATTCCCACAAGCCCGTCGGTGTGCGTTATGCTGATGTGTTTATTCTCGCCAAATTGACCGCCAAGATGAGGCTTACCGCCGTCGTAAATTATGCCTGGGTAGTGTCCAAGTACAGACTTGACAGTCAGCCGCGTCGCAAGCCATTCACGTCGCCGCCGCTCATTCTTGAACGTGGCGAACGAATGTTTTTCGTCGTCCGTCAGGAATGGTTCGGCCTCCGCGTATAACGTTTCTGCGCTTTCTTCCAGCTTCCAGAATGCAATTTCTGTGCCGATGACATTCAGTTCCAGCGGTATTTCGGTGGTAATCAGCATGATGTCTACTTCCAGGTCAATGTCTCGAACAGCCTTTCGACGTCCTGCCTTATGAACTCCACGGACGGCGCGAGCGAGTCCTTGTTCGGTGTGCAATTAAAGTATAGCGACCCTCTCAGGAAATGCCTTGTGCTGTCGGTAATGTAGAATTGCACCGGGCTTGCGACATTGCCCTTTATGTTGTACAAAAGCCCGTAGACGCTGGTAGTGTCGTTCGCGTATGCAATTTTTTCAATCGCCTCCGCCTTCACGGTGTGCTTGTACGCCAGGGTGTGGGAGTCCTCGATCAGCGTGTCCAAGTTCCTGTCCAAAAACTTGAAACTCAGATGTACTTTTGCATTGAGGGTAGGGTAGACCATGTTTGTCCAGTAACGCTCCGCGCCGCGCGATTTTTCACGCTCCATGACGCAATATTGTGGAAAGTCAAAACTGTACGGCAGGGCAAGGCTGTCCGCAACGGCGGTGTACACCTTTTCAGGGAATGTCACCCTGAAATATCCCCTCGGCTTTGGCACCGGAGTTTCGCCGCACGATATTACCATGACGATAATTGCCGTTAATAGCAAAATCTTCTTCTTCATTGTTTTTCTTTAAAACAAAAATTAAAACGAATTGTAACGAATTAAAGCGATTTTCAATGCTGCAATCACTGTTTCACTGTCCTCACGCCAATCTTTTCAATCCGTCGTCCGGTGAACGACTCGACGGAGAATGTCAGGGAGCGGAACGTGATTTTCTCGCCGGGCGAGGGAAATTCGCCACGGATTTCGAGCAGCAGGCCTGCCAACGATTCCGCGTCGCCCTTTGCATCGTCGAAGTATGTGTCCTCGATGCCCATTTCGTGGCAAAAGTCGTCTAACGTAATCCTGCCGTCGCAGAGGTAGTGATTGTCGCCGACCTTGCGGAACTGCTTGACCTCGTCGGTGTCAAACTCGTCGCTGATTTCGCCGACAATCTGCTCCAAGATGTCCTGCATCGTTATAAGCCCCGACACTCCGCCATACTCGTCGCAAACCGCCGCCATGTGGGTCTTCTTCTGCTGGAACTCGTTCAAGAGGTCAGAAATCTTCTTGTTTTCAGGCACAAACTTTATTTCGCGCACAAGTTTTGTCCATGTGAAGTCGTCGCCGCAGGAGATGTATTTTATCAGGTCTTTTACGTAGATTATGCCAAAAATGTTGTCCGTGCTGTTCTCAAAAACCGGAATGCGTGAAAAGTTGCTCTCCAAAATCCTTGATTTGAGTTTTGAGAAAGGCTCGTCGCGCCCTATCGCCACAATCTCGTGCCTCGGTGTCATTATCTCGCGCACCTCGATGTCGCCGAACTGGAGGATGTTACGGATCATCACGCCGTTTTCGACCTCCTTGTCGGGCGATGTCCCGATGGCGGCGGTCAGTTGCCCGTTGGTCTCCTCGTCGTTGTGGTTGGAGTATGCGTCTGCGAAACTTACCGCGCCAGTGAGCCTGCACAGCATCTCCACGAGCCACCCGAACCTCACCAAAATCTTGTCGCGCCGCGTGTCGTCGAGCATCCTGACCGGCACGATGATGGTTATGACAAGGATGAACGCCATGACTACGAAGAATAATATGGAGCCTGAGACTGGCGAGTCGCTTATGTCGAACACTGCAAAATGTCCGTCATACCCTGCCGGTGAGCATCTTAAAAGTGAAAACGCGCATATCACCGTCAACAGCGAGCCGAAGGTCTCGGCCGTCGACAGCGATGCTTTTACTTTTTCCTTGCGCTTGTAGAACCTGTAAATCCGGCGGTCGTGTCCCGACTTGCCGTTGTGCAGTATCTTGGCTTCCGATTCCGAAATGCCGTCCACAGCGCCCGACAGCAGCGACAACAGGCATGTCGTCGTCAGTGCAACAAGCCCAACCGCCACCGGCGCCCATGCGTATGGGTCAAGCGGTGTTATAATCGAAATGCCGAGCAAAATGTTAATATTCATCATCCTTTTTCAAAATGGTAAACTGTCGCCGTCGCCCTTGAGATTGACGGGGATATTCTCGATGTCGAACCCTGGCAGACCGCTGCCTATGGCAGGTTCAGCCTCCTCCTTCTCAATGGCCGGCGTGGGCGTGGAGGCGTTTGCCTTGCTGCGCGCGAGAACCCTCACATTGGACGCAATGACCTCGTACACGCGGCGCCCGCCCTCGCCACGGCTTACGTAGCGCGACTTCAGCTTGCCGTCCACTTCGACGGTGTCGCCTTTTTTCACATATTGGGACACGTATGACGAGAGGCCGCGCCACGAGACTACCTCGTGCCATTCGGTCTCCTCAACCTGACTGCCGCCCGCACCGCCCACGATTTCGGTCGTGCATACCGAAAACCTGCTGAACGACGCGCCGGGGCCTATGTAGCGGGTCTCGGGGTCGCGCCCGACTGTGCCCACCAAAATTATCCTGTTGACTCCTAACATCGGTATTAAATTTACGCAAAATTATACAAAATCTTTGTTATTAAAAACATAAAAAACAATTATCTTTGCGTCCAAATACAAACATACAATTTTTACATGAGATGAAATTCCTTAAAAAACTGTTTATCGTACTTGCCATAATCGCATTATGCGGCGTGGCATACTGGGCATACCACCATTTCCTGAACCCCAAAGGCGAGGTGCAGGCGTTCCAGGCTGTGCCCGACGACGCGATATTTGTGGCGGCGACGTCCGACCTCTCGAAGGCATGGACGGACTTGAGCAAGAGCAACTTTTGGGCATACCTGAAGACTACTGAATATTTCGCAGACCTTAACGAGGATATTGAACTTGTCGATAAGTTCTTGAACCAAAGCGCATTGACAAGCCGTATGCTTAAGAACCGCGAACTCCTTATCGCCGGGCTTGATAATGGAAAGGACTCGTGGGACATGGTTTACTTGGCTGACCTTCAGGAGTTTTCACAATATTTTGACGAACTTTCCGGCTCGCTCAAACTTGTCAGTGGCTATACGGCTTCTCAGAATACATATTCGTGTGGCGGCGAGAATGGCGATACCTACACCATCTACACCCTCCGCGACAAGGAAGACCTCTCGTTTATGATTCACATCACCCTGGCTGACAATCTCTTAATCATCAGCCTTGACAAGCAGCTCCTGTACCGTGTCCTCGAAAAATTCAACAATGGATACTGGACTTCAAACGAGAACTTCCGCCTTGTGAGCAGCGACCTTACCGGCAACAATCTCATCAAGCTTTTCCTTAACTACAAGCGCATTCCCAAACTCTACTCGATGTACTCCACCGAGCCGAGCGAGTCTGTGGACATGCTCTCCGAGTCGCTTGTGTATTCTGTGATGAGCCTTGACTTGTACGACGACGAGATTGTCCTGAGCGGCAATACTTCCCTCGATTCGGTCTACTCGTACCTCCGCGCTTTTTCAAACGTCGGCACCGGCAAGACCCGCGCCTTCAATATCCTTTCCGACCAGACCGCCGTGTATTTGGCATTGTCTTTCAATGACTTCAACAAGTTTTACGACGAGTTGACCGCCGAATACGCCCGTGGTAATAAGAAGGACTGGGACGACATGCAGAAGATAATGAAGACCACCGAAAAACTCCTCGGCTTCAGCATTAAGGACGATTTCCTTGGCTGGATTGGCAACGAAATCACGATT
Source organism: uncultured Bacteroidales bacterium (assembly GCA_905234655.1). Classification (GTDB taxonomy): domain Bacteria; phylum Bacteroidota; class Bacteroidia; order Bacteroidales; family UBA3824; genus UBA3824. The sequence continues at coordinate 57,942 of CAJOJG010000001.1, read as the reverse complement.
GCCAAACTGCGTCCGCTCTCCGAAAAGTCGCGTGACATAGACGCTGCGGTCATCATCGCCGCCGATAATATCGACAAGGCGAAGGCGCGCCTCGGCAATATCACAACCCACATCAAGAAGCGCACGCCGTTAAAGTTCAAGGAAGACCAGTACCGCAATTTCACAATCCAATATCTCGAAATCAAGGGCTTTTTCAAGATGTTTTTCGGAAAACTGTTCTCAAAGGTCGAAAAGCCGTATTTCACGTTCATTGAGGATTTTGTGGTGTTCGCAAATTCAAAGGAAGTCGTCCAACAGATTATCGACGACTACCTGATGGGCCGCACGATGGTTAAGAGCACCAAGTTCGCTGACTTTAAGGAAAGCTTTGACAATAAGGCCAACCTCACTGCCTATATCCAGACCCCGAGGATGTACGAGACACTCCTCAAATATTCGCCTGCCGACATAAAGCCCGACATCGAGAAAAACCGCGAGCTCATCAACAGTTTTGCGCGCTTCGGCTTCCAGTTGACTAACAACAATGGAATGTTCCGCAGCAAGTTGGCAATCCAATATGACTCGTCCGCAAACCAGGAGGACATCGCCCTGCTCGCCGAAAGCATGGCGGAGGCTTCGGCTGGTGTCATCGACATCGATTCGTTGAAGTTCAAGGTCGTCATACCCGACACGATGTCGGTCTCCGACGGCCCGTTGACAATCAATTTTGACAGCAGCACTGTCGCGCAGTATGATGGAAATATCTCTAACCACCAGGTCAACGGCATCTGGCGCACTCATTATCCCGATGGCAATGTCTTTGTCGCGGCTAATTACATGCAGGGCTACCTCAACGGCAAGGCGTATTTCTATTATGACAGCAGGAAGGAGACGAAGTTGGCTGAAGTGGAGTTCGACATGGACAAAATCGACGGCTATTATGTTGAGTATTACCGTAATGGCAACATGAAGTCCAAAATCCAGTATGAGGACGGTCGTCGCCATGGCGAGTGCCTTTTCTATTATGAGAATGGCAAGCTGAAGCTCCAAAGCAAATACAAGAAGGGCGAGCGCGTCGGCAAATCCACTGTCTACAACGACAAGGGCAAAAAAATCGGCCGCCTCGACGCCGACAACTATTAAAAAATGCCGCGCCGTAGGCGCGGCTCGTATCAAAAATTTTTGTTAAAGAAGGTATGAATAGTTTTTGGATGACATTCTTGTTGGTAGCAGTGATTCTTGCGCTGTGCGTCGTGGGACTCGGGATACAGATATTCTGGGGCAAGAGGAAACGCTTCCCTCAGTACGAGGTCGGCGAGAACGAGGAGATGCAAAAGCGCGGGATATACTGCATGAACCAGGTGCAGCAGATGATTGACCGCGAGATAATCGAAGGCCGCAAGATCCGCGAGACATCGTTGGACGATTGCGAAGGTTGCGCGCTGCTCAATCAGGACTGCAAAATCAGGGCGTTGAAAGTGAAAACTCTCAATAACGAGAGTGGCACTCGTTAAAAATGCCTTGACTGAAGTTGGTGGCGTTTCATCTCCGACTCGGTGTTGTTTATGTTGCGGAGGAGGCGTTTGCCGGTCGTGGCGTCGAACTCATTGGCGTAGCGCGTGGCGTAGTCGCGGCTGACGTCGAAGATTTCGAGCGCGTAGTATATCATCGCCAGGTTATAAACCATGTCGGCCTTAGCCTGTTTTTGTTTCTTGTCGGCGGTCGAGAGCGACTTCTCGACTTCCTTAAAATGCTCAATCCACGGCTGTAGGCGTTTTATAGCGTCGGTCAGCGGGCCTTGGAGCGGAATGGACTCGACGATTTGGCGGACTTCGGAGCGTCCGCTCTGGTGTTTGTTGTAGTATGGGCTTTTCTTGGACGAGAAGAATGCAACCTTGATATTGTCGGTCGTCGGCGAATATACAAACCCCGGAACCAACTTTTCGTTCATCTTGGCTGTCGTAGCCAAAATCTCTGTCCTGACGATTTTCTCGATGAAAACTTCCTTGTTTTCGCGCACAAACTCGTGACAGTCCCTCGGGTTCGGGAACGCCTTGTCCATCCTGAATGTGCTTATCGGGGCGCGGCGGGTGAAGGGGTCGATGTTTGTGTAGGTCTGCTTATTGCCGTTACAGTCTATCGCGTATTCTATGATGACGGAGTAGTCGATGACCGGCGTGAAGAACTCGCGGTGCTCCAGGTGGCCGTGGAAGTTGGCGGTCTCGGTGAACCTCTCCTCGTGGATTCCCTCGATGAGGAAGTCGTATGCGTCCACGGCTATTCGCAGAGATGCGTCGTTGGGGCTGCTTACCATCGACCATCCGTCGAGCTGGAGTTGGGCGGCGACTTCGGTCGGTGTTATGTACGGGCTTATCTGCCGTGCAAAGCCACAACTTACACTATACGTGCGCCTACCCTCGGGGACATAGTTTGAGGGAAGGTTGCGCACCGGGAATGACATGCCGGTCTTGCTTGTGGAATATTGTGCGCTGCATCCCGATGTCGTGTACAGGACTATCATGCACAATGCGAATACGAGGATATTTTTCATGCGTCAGGTTCTTTTGTGGTTGTGGTGGTGTTACATCATCATGTTCAATATGCGCGCAAGGGTGTGCTTAAGCTCCTTGCGGTTGACGATATAGTCGAGGAATCCGTGCTCAAGCAGGAACTCTGAACTTTGGAATCCGTCTGGCAAGTCCTTGCCGGTGAACTCGCGGATGACCCTCGGCCCGGCAAAGCCTATGAGCGCGGCGGGCTCCGCCATGTTGATGTCGCCGAGCATCGCGAAAGATGCCGACACGCCGCCGGTAGTCGGATTTGTCATCAGCGAGATGTACGGCAGCCGCGCGTCGCTGAGTTGGGTGAGTTTTGCGGAAGTCTTCGCCATCTGCATCAGTGAGAATGCGCCTTCCATCATCCTCGCGCCGCCAGAGCGTGAGATTATGACGAGCGGCGCGTGGTTTTCGATGCAGTAGTCGATGCTTCGGGCTATTTTTTCGCCGACTACGGAGCCCATCGAGCCGCCTATGAACTCGAAGTTCATGCAGTCCACGACGACCTTCCGGCCTTCGATAAAGCCGGTGGCGGAGGATATTGCGTCGTTGAGGTTGGTCTGTTTTTCGACGGCAGCCACGCGGTCGGAGTATTTCTTACGGTCGACGAATCCGAGCGGGTCGCCGCTGTGGAGCGATGTGAAGAGTTCGTCGTATTTAGCCTCGTCGAATAGTATGCGGAAATAGTCGGCGGTGCTTATCCTCTCGTGGTAGCCGCACTTGGGGCATACGCAGAGGTTTTCCCTGTGGTCGTCGGTCGTCAGTATTTCCTTGCATTGAGGGCATTTGTACCAAAGCCCGTCCTTTATTTCTTTCTTGTCTTTTGTATCAGTGTTGATACCTTGTTGTGATCTGTTAAACCAGCCCATTTCTGTTTACGATTAGTTTAATTTGGGGCGGGAGGCGGAATTCCGTTCCGCCGCCAACCCGTGGCAAAGGTACAAACATTTTTTTTATTTACCAACTAATGTAGAATTTTACACAAAAATAACCTGCCGCCGTGGTGGTGCGGGCGAAAAATGGTTAACTTTGCGTCGGCTTTGTTGGCGGGGATGTAGCCTCATCCGCCGCCATTAAAAGGGAACTCGGGTGGGAATCCCGGACAGTCCCGCTGCTGTGTGCCCCGTATGTAAAGCCGTCCACTTTCTATTGGCCACTGAAAACCTCATGTTTTTGGGAAGGCGTGGGCGGCGGGGCGAGCCAGAAGACCTGCAAAGCCGATTTTTATGTAGCCATGCGGACTGCGGGGACGGAAAGTATGGCGCGCTGTAAAATAATTTTAACTTGTATGTAAAAAATGCCAAGTTTTTTGCCGCGCCTGGTCTTGATGGTGGGGTTAGTGGTTTTTTGTGCTGAAATAAAGGCACAGGAACCTGACACAATCCTCCACCGCGAAATCGGGGAAGTGGATGTATATGCCAAAGGCAAAGGCGGAAAAACGTCTGTGGTTCAGTCGATTGGCGGTGACGAGTTGTGCCTCGTGCCGACTGCCGACATAGGCGGTGCTTTGCGGCTTTTCAGTGGCGTTACGATAAGGGACTACGGCGGCACTGGCGGGCTTAAGACAGTGTCCGTCAGGTCGCTCGGCGCGTCGCACACCGCCATTGAGTACGACGGTGTGCCGGTCTCGAACACACAGGCGGGGCAGGTGGACATTTCGCGTTTTGATGTCAGCACGGTTTCGGAACTCAAACTTTCAGTCGGTCAGTCCGACAATCTGCTCAAGCCCGCCAGACTTTTTGCGTCGGGCGCGGTGCTTGGCATCTGCTCGTCAAAAGATTTAGCCGACAGGCTAAGGCTCACGCTCAAGACCGGCTCGTATGGCTACATGTTTGCCAATGTTGCCCTGACAAAAAAAGTCACCGACCACTTGGGCTTTAGGACTGAAGGCGAGTACATGCGCAGTGACGGCATGTATAGTTTTGAGTTGAAGAACGTCCGTAAGACCACGACCGAAAAACGCCGCAACACCGACATCCGCTCCGGCAAGGTCGAGTTGTCGCTGTTCTATAATGATTCTGCCAGGAACAGCCTCGACCTCAAAATGTACGGCTACGCCTCGGAGCGCGGGCTGCCGGGAAGTGTGATTTTTTATAACAACTGCGCCGAGGAGAGACTCTTGGACAAGATTTTTTTTGTGCAAGGCGACTATAAGCGGCGGTTTTTAGAGAATTTGACGACGAAGTTCGTCGCGAAATATAATTATTCCTTCAACCGCTACACTGACCGTAACGTTATGTACAGCGGCGGAAAACTCGTGCAGAACTCCACTCAAAACGAGGTTTACATGTCGCTGATTAGTCTGTGGCAGGTAGCGTCGCCGCTAAGTCTGTCAGTGGCTGTGGACGAGAGTTTTAACACGCTCGACAGCGACATAACCGACCGCGGGCCGGAGCGCAATTCGATAATTGTGGCGGCTAACTTGAGGTATAATTTTAATGACATTTTCACTGTCACTGCCGGTGGCGTGTTCACCCACGTCCGCGAGACAACGGCAAAGGGCGGTCATCTTGAGGATTTGGACAGGTCGTCGCCGTACCTCAGCGCGTCGGCGTATTTTGCAAAATGGCTGTCGGCTAATGTGATGCTGAAAAAGACATTCCGTGTGCCGACTTTTAACGAGTTGTATTACACGACATTAGGCTCCACAGGCTTACGTCCCGAGGACGCGGCGGAGTTCGATTGTGGAGTGTCATGCGCGACGGGGAAGTGGCATTGCTCGGTGGATTTTTATCGTAACAGTGTCACTGACAAGATTGTGGCGATACCGACGATGTACATCTGGAAAATGTCAAACTATGGCAAGGTCAAAATCACCGGCCTGGACATTTCGGCGGGCGGCGATTTGAGGTTTCGCAGTTTTGAGGCGGAACTTTCGGCGCGTTACTCCTACCAAAAGGCTGTGGACGTAACAGACGAAAAATCAAAACTTTATGAAAACCAAATTCCATATACGCCGCTACATTCCGGCAGTGCGAATGTCACATTAAGGCGTGGCGAATGGGCGGTGGACATGGTTTCCGTGCTATGCGGCAGGAGATATTTCCTCGCGTACAACATTCCCGACAACGAAATCGACCCATACGCCGAATTTTCAGCGTCCGTATGCCGGAATTTCAAGGTCAAGGATTGTGACATTCTTGCAAAATTGTCTTGCATTAATTTCACTGACAAGCAGTACGACGTGATAAAATATTATCCGATGCCCGGCCGACAGTTTCAGTTGCAAGTAAGTTTAACTTTATAAATATCAAACAAAATGACACGTAAATTTTTCAAGTATTTCACGCTCGGCGCATTGATGCTGGGCATCACGTTAGGATCTACATCGTGCAGCGATGATGATGACGATGAAGATCCGCAACACACCCCCGTCAACCCTGACCCTTCGCCGGATCATCCCACCGACCCGGTGATGTACGGCTACATCCTCAACGAGGGTTCCTGGAATGGCAACAATTCCAAAATCGACATTCTCCACGCCGACGGCACTCTCGAAAAGGATGTCTATGCGACGGTGAACGGCGAGGCTGTCGGCGACACTGGCCAAGACCTCCTCGCATACGGCGGCAGGCTGTACCTCTCAGTGTGGGGGTCTAACTACATCGCAAAACTCGACAAGAATCTCAAAGTCGTCGAGAAATATTCTTTCACTGCCGACGAGGGACAGCCGCGCTATCTCGCTGTCAAAGACGGATTTGTGTATGTCTCCACATACGGCGGCAAGGTAGTGAAGTTCGACACGACGTCCATCGCCGCGCCCAAGGGTTTCGTGGAGGTCGGCAACAATCCCGAGCAAATCGCCGTCGCTGGCAACTACCTTGTAGCCTGCAACTCGCAGAAGGATTATGTTTCCGACATGCGGCTTTCGGTCGTTGACCTGACGACTTTCACGCTCAAGGAGAACATCGACACGGAGTACGGTAATTTTCAGCGTGTTACGGCTGTCGGCGACAGCGTTTATGTCACCTACCTCTCACCCGCATATTCAAACGCGCTGCTCAACCTCGACCTCTCCACAGGCACAGTAACTCCCACTGGCTTAGCCACCAAGATGTTTGCCTACGACAACAGGCTCTACTGCGCAAGCGTCGTAACTGTCTATGACGAGAATTGGATGGAACAATCCACCACGACTTCGTTTTTTGTCCGCGACGTGAAGACTGGCAAGGATTCTGACATTCTCGACCTCACTGACACGCCCGAACTCGCGACCGCAAAGGTCTATCTTTTCGATGTCAACCCTTCCACTGGCGAAATATTTGTCGGCACTACCGATTACAGCACTCCCGGCGTAATCTACCGTTTCGACAAGGATGGCAAGTTCGTTTCAAAGTTTGAGACCAGCGGCCTGAATCCCAGCAAGATGGAAATTGTGAACTGGTAATATTTTCGCGGAATTGGACACGATAGTTGCGTGGCCAATTCCGCGAATTTTTTATTACACATTTGGGTTATTTGTCCTGAATTGCCTTTCCAGACTGCCAAGCCTGACCGACACTGTCGCCGACGATGCGGTAGTTGTTGTTCGACGAGTCGTAGATGACGGGCTGGAGTTTGCTCAAGTCCACTCTGCCGTCGGTGAGTACGCTCTCGTCAGCACTCATATTGACGATGAATGCGAACCACTTTTTGCCGAGGTCTTTGAGCGATGCGCCGTTTAGTTTTTCAGGCTTGCAATCGGGACTACCCAAACGCCGTCCTTGCGCTTGTAGGCGTAACTGCCAAGGCCTGTCAAAACCATTAGGAACGACGGCGGATTCATCTTGTCGGTGTCAATTTTGTTGGACAATTTCAAAAGCGTTTTCGCGCCCCCGTCAATCAGAGTGTCGCCGCCAAGTTTTATCTCTACAAGACCGTAAGAGCCGTTGCGCAAGTGGATTACGGCATCACATTCCAAGCCGTTTTTGTCGCGGTAATGGAAAACTTTGCCGTCAAGATAGTCGGCGTAAACCCGCAAATCCCTGACTGCCAACGTTTCAAACATCAGCCCGAAGGTGTTGAGGTCGTTTGTGAGGTCGTCAGGGCCAATGCCCAGCGCAGCCGTCGCTATCGACGAATCGATGAAATACCTCGTGTCGGCAGTCCTGATGGCGGTTTTGGAACGAAGGTTGGGACACCATGCGGGCATGTCCTCTATCACAAAGATGTTTTTCAACGCCGACAGGTACGACGCAACGGTGTCGTCGCTCATACTCGGCTGATTTGCAGACAAATCGGCGTTAATCATGCTTACCGACACCTGACCGCCCTGATGACGCGCATACGAGCGCAACAGCCGCGCAGCAAATGTGGCGTTGCGCTCCACGTTGTCAACACGTGAAATGTCGCCGTTGCAGACCGCATCAACATAGTTGAAAGACTGTTTTAGGGCATTGCGCTGCGACATTTCCAAAACACCCGGCCATCCTCCTCGGCAAACGAGGTACGCCAAATCTTTGATTGACAAATCTTTGGCTTCGGCAACTTCCGCCTTTTGTTTAAACAACGCTTCAAGACTGACCGCCCCCGTCGATTCGCCCGACTCCCACAAACTCATGGTGCGCATTGTGAGCCACGCGAAACGTCCAGTGCCTGAGTGAGTTATCAGGCTTTTGTCGGGCGGGACAGCCGACCCCGTAAAAATATACAAACCGGTCCGCCGTTGGTGGCTGATAATGTAACGTGCTGTGTCCCAAAGTTGTGGCGTCAACTGCCACTCGTCGATTAGCCTCGGATTTTCGCCCGCTAACAATGCCTCCGGGTCGGTTTCGGCAAGTGTCAGGTTTGTCCTCAAACGTTTTGGATTGTCGATATAGATTGCGCTTTTGGCAAGTTGTTCGGCGGTCGTCGTCTTGCCGCACCATTTTGGACCCTGCACCAAAACTGCGCCCACAGTTTCAAGTTGCTCCGCCAACAGACGGTCGGCAATGCGCTCTCGATATTTGTCAAAATTCTGCATATTTCCCTAATGTTTTTATATGCTGCAAATTTAGACATAAAATATTAATTTACAAAACTTTTTGTGATTTTCATTCGGCAATTTGGCGATTTTTCATTCGGCAATTTGGCGATTTTTTGTTTGGCAACTTGGCGGATTTTCGTTCGGCAATTTAGCGGATTTTTGCTCGGTAATTTGGACGTTTTACTTCCTCAACATTTCCCTTACTTTCATCAGCGCGAAGCCGAGGTGGTTTTCGCCGAGCCATTGGGCGGGGTCGATGGCGCGGGCGTCGTCTTCGGCAAGTCCGATGCCCCAAATATTGTCCAAAGGACTCGCCTCCACCAAAATCTTGAACTCCTTGGGCGTTTTGGCGTTGAAGATTTGGGAACAAACATCCAAATCGTTGAACAGCAACGCTTTGGATGCCATCATGTATTGTTCGGTCGTAAAGTATTCTTTGCCCGAGACGTAAATTTTCAGCGATGTCGTCATTTGTGGTCATACATATCTAATTTCGTCGAAATTAGTATCCAAATTTAATACAACATTTATCATTCCGTAGGGCTGGGGCATTGCCCCAGCCCTACATTGCCCCAGCCCTACATGCCCTTTCATCACCCTATCAGCCCCTTTATCTTCTCTGCCTCGCCCGCAAGAATCAGCGTGTCGCCGGCGTTGAGGACGGCGGTCGCAGTGGGGTTCATCGTCGTAGAGCCGTCATGCTCGATGCCGAGTACCACGCACTGCGCCTTCTCGCTCAGGCGCGAATCCGCCAACGTCTTGCCGCAAAACGACATCTCGGGCGAGACCTGCAACAGTTCGAGCGAAAACGTCGAGGCCTGCGACGGCGCGTCAGTGCTGACAGACGAGGCAAGTTGCTGGCTGAAAAGGCGGATTTGGTCGTCGCTGCCCGCCACCACAATGCGGTCGTGAGGGTAAAGACGCTCGCGGCCGCCGGGGGCGTTGATGTTCATGCCGCCACGGATGATGCGAACGATGTTGACCCCGCACGAGTGCCGAAGGTCAAGGTTCAAGAGTTGGTGCCCGCAATAGAGCGACTCGGGATTGAGTTCAAAATCAGCAAGATGCAGGTCGTAATTGAGGAACTTGTCTTCGAGTTCGCGCTTGACGACGCGGCTGTTTTCCTTCTCGCGCTCGCGTGCCGAAAGATTGTCGATAAAATGTTTTTCCATCTCTGACGACCGCTTCTGAACCTTGCTCGACAGCATCATCAGCACCACAATCGCAACCGCCGCCACCACCAAGAGGCCGAGCGTCAGGTTGAAATACTGTCCGATGCAAAACGTCACGAAAACCATTCCCAAAATCACCCTCGCCACGTACAGAGCCACAATCGAGGCACGTTTGTACGAACTGTCCTGACGCAATTTTTGCGCCTCGGGCGAGTTGTTGTGCTTGGAAATCATCATGTACACAAACGGCGAAATCACAATCAGCAAGCCCGTCAGAGCCACGAGTTTGGGCAGCCACGGAATTTCGACGGGCATCGCCGCCGTCATCGCGTCAACAATCCAGCCCGACAAGAACTTTTGGTAAAGCGTTATCACAAAGGCTGTTACGATGCCATAGACCAACATCGCGAGACCGACTTTCTTCAACAGTTGCTGCATGATGCTCTGTTGAGTGATGGTGTTTTTGCCCTGCGAGAGGCGGCCTACGAGAGCGAAAAACTTGGCGGGCAAAACCCTTTCCAACAATCCGTAGGCGGGTTCAGCGAGGCGGATTGTGTAGGGCGTCAGGAACGTCGTGATTACCGAAACCGCCACAACCACAGGGTATAAGAATTTTTCGGTAACGCCGATAGACTCGCCGAACTGTGCGATGATGAACGCAAATTCGCCCACCTGCGTGAGTGCGAATGCCGATTGCATGGCGATTTTCATCGGCTGACCCGACAGCGTGATGCCGAGCGTCGCAAAAATTATCTGTCCAAAAATCACCGTCAAGGTAATAATCAAAATCGGCAACCAATATTCAGCCAAAGTTGCCGGCGCAATCATCATGCCCACCGACACAAAAAATATCGCGCCAAAGAGGTTTTTGATGGGCGACATCAGTTTTTCAATGCGCTCACATTCAACGGTTTCTGACAGAATAGAACCCATCACAAACGCACCCAATGCCTCGCTGAAGCCAGCCATTTTTGCCACCAAAACCATTCCGAGGCAAAGTCCAAGTGCAACGATGGTCATGGTCTCGTCGTTGAGGTGTTCGCGACATTTTTTCAACAGCGTGGGAATCAGCGTTATGCCGGCGACGAACCAAAACAGCAAGTACGCCACCAACTTGCCCACCTGCGCCGCCATCTCGCCGCCGTCAAACTGTTGGTTGACAGCGATTGACGCCAACAGCACCATCAGCACCACGGCAAACAAATCTTCCACGACAAGGATTCCAAAACATATCTCGGCAAACTTGTGTTGACGCAATCCGAGGTCGTCCAACGCCTTGAAAACTATGGTAGTTGACGACATGCACAACATTCCGCCCAAAAACAACGAGTTCATCTCGCTCCAGCCCATCATCCTGCCGAGCATAAAGCCGCTGCCCATCATTCCTACAACGATTGTCAGGCAACCTATAAAGGCGGTAGAGCCCATTTTCAAGAGTTTTTTGAACGAAAATTCGAGTCCGAGGGTAAACAGCAAGAAAATAACGCCGACCTGTCCCCAAGCCTCAGCGTTTTCTACGTTGACCCATTCGCTTCCGGCGACGTAAGGTCCCGCCAAGATTCCCGCGACGATATATCCCAACACCACCGGCTGCCTGAGCCACTTGCAAATCAGACTGATGGCCCCCGCCACCAACATTATAATTCCTAAATCGTGAAGCATGATAATTTTATGATTTTTTCGGGTGCAAAGTTAGGGATTTTTGGCGGAAAGTGCAAGGGGGTAGTGATTAAGGTTTGGTAAAATTGTGGTAAGAGATGGAAATGAAGCGTGGTTATTATTAAAAAAGTCCACACTGCTCCGAGGAAGGTAGTGAGTTTTTTCCTTTTCAAAAAAATGATGGAATTGGAAAATCTGTTTGCTTTTTTTGATTATCCTGATGGACTGAAACTACTCAAGTATCATAGCATGCAAAACCCCTGCAAGTAGCCAGTAACATAAGTAGGTATCCGCATTGAACCTTTCCCCTATTTCACCCCGCAAATCTTCTTGATGTCGTTCAGCTTGTTGAGAGCCTCGATGGGCGTGAGGGTGTTGATGTCGATTTGCTTGATTTCGTCGCGGATTTGCATCAGGACGGGGTCTTCGAGGTTGAAGAAACTCAACTGGATGCCGTCAACGGTGGATTTTTTGGACGGCTTGGCGGTCTTGATTTTTGAAGACGCAGAGGGCACAGAGGGGGACGCAGAGGACACAGAGGATGTGGAAGATGCAGAGGCAGAGGCGCGTGAGCCAGATTCGAGTTCCTTCATGATGTCGTTGGCGCGCTCGACGACCACGGGGGGCATGCCGGCGAGTTTGGCTACGTGGATGCCAAAACTGTGTTCGCTGCCGCCGGGGACGAGCTTGCGCATGAAGATTACCTTGCCGTCGATTTCCTTGACAGAGACGTTGAAATTCTTGATGCGCGGGAAGTTGGCTTCCATGTCGTTGAGTTCGTGGTAGTGCGTCGCAAAAAGGGTCTTGGCACGCGCCTGCGGAAATTCATGGATGTACTCGACAATGGCCTGTGCTATTGAAATGCCGTCGTAGGTAGATGTGCCGCGCCCAAGCTCGTCGAAGAGCACAAGGCTGCGGGGCGTCATGTTGTTGAGAATGCCAGCCGCCTCGTTCATCTCGACCATGAACGTCGATTCGCCCGACGAAATATTGTCGCTCGCGCCCACTCGCGTGAACACCTTATCGACGTAGCCCGCCTTGACGCTCTCTGCCGGCACAAAACTGCCCGACTGCGCCATCAGCATTATCAACGCCGTCTGACGCAGCAACGCCGACTTGCCCGCCATGTTGGGGCCCGTTATCATCATTATTTGCTGGGTGTCGTTGTCGAGGAAAACGTCGTTGGGGATGTACTCTTCGCCCACCGGCAGTTGTTTTTCGATGACGGGATGGCGGCCAGCCTTGATGTCGATGGTCATGCTCTCGTCGATGACGGGGCGGCAATAGTTGTTGTCGGTGGCGGCCTGCGCGTAGGAACAGAGGCAGTCGATGGTGGCGACGGTCTTGGCGTTGGCGAGGAAAGTCTCGATGTACTGCGCGAGGTACGCCACGAGTTCGTTGAAGATGCGGACTTCGATGGTCTGGATAGTGTCTTCGGCGTTGAGGATTTTTTCCTCGTATTCTTTGAGTTCGGGGGTGATGTAACGCTCTGCGTCAGAGAGGGTTTGCTTGCGAATCCAATCCTGAGGCACCTTGTCCTTGTGGGTGTTGCGGACTTCGAGAAAATACCCGAAAACGCCCGTGTAACCGAGTTTCAGGGACGTGATGCCAGTCTGTTCAACGAGGGTGTCGCGCATCTTGTTGAGGTATTCCTTTGAATTGACGCGCAGGTCGCGAAGTTCGTCGAGCTGCGCATCAAAGCCGCTGCGGACAAAACTGCCCTTGGAAATCATCAGCGGCGGGTCGTCAACTATCACTTTCCCAATGCGTTCCGCGACATTGGCGCAAGGATTGAGTTGCTCATAAAGCGGGTCGAAAATATGGTTGCCATTGGCGGTCTCGTTGGCGAAATAATTGCGGATTTGGGCGATACATTCGAGCGACAGCCGCATTTGGTTGACGTCGCGGGGATTGACGCGCTGTGTGGAAATCTTAGACACAAGCCTCTCAATATCACCCACTTGACGCAGGGACGAACGCAGATTTTCGAGTAACTCAAAATTGTCTTTGAGAGCCTGGGTGTAGGCAAGGCGTTTTTCGATGAGACCGACGTTGCGCAGCGGCAGGGCTATCCAATGTTTCAATAAACGGCCACCCTGCGGACTTGAGGTCTTGTCGATGACGTCGAGCAAAGTCTTCCCCGACGGGCTGAGCGGCGCGAAGATTTCGAGGTTGCGCACCGTGAACTTGTCGAGCCACACGTAACGCCCCTCGTCGAGCCGCGAAATCTTGATGATGTGGCTCAGCTGTGTGTGCTGCGTGATGTCGAGATAGTGCATGAGCGCGCCCGCCGCCGTTACCGCAAAGGGCATTTCCTCGATGCCAAATCCTTTGAGCGACGTGGTCGAAAACTGCCTCAAAAGTCTTTCCCTCGATGTCTGCGGCTCAAACGCCCAGTCGTCGAGGGGATAAAAGTAATACTTGTTGCCAAAAAGCGACGTGATTTCTTCCTTGCGGCTGCGCTCGTAGAGGACTTCCTTGGGGTTGAGCGACACGAGAAGTTTTTCGAGGTATTCGGTCGAGCCTTCCGCAACGAGGAAGTCGCCGGTGGAAATGTCGAGGAACGCGATGCCATTCTTGTCGTGCCCGAGGTTGATGCAGGCGGCGTAATTGTCTGACTTGTTGTCGAGTACGTTATCGTTGAGCGACACGCCGGGCGTTATCAGCTCGGTGATTCCGCGCTTTACGATTTTGTTGCCGCATGTCTTTGGGTCTTCGAGTTGCTCGCATATCGCGACGCGCTGACCCGCCCTGACGAGGCGCGGCAGGTAATTGTCGAGGGCGTGGTACGGAATGCCCGCAAGCGGCGAACCGGCTCTCTTAGTGAGAGTTATGCCGAGGATTTCCGACGCCTTCACCGCGTCGGATTCGAATGTTTCGTAAAAATCGCCTACCCTGAACAACAATATCGCGTCGGGGTATTTGGCTTTCACAGAGTTGTATTGCCGCATCAAAGGGGTAGTTTCCGTCCTTGCCATCTCGAAAATGTTATTTTTTGATTTCGTTGAGTTTAACTAAAAAAGCGGGCTTGAAACCGTGCAGTTCGCCGCTCTGTTTGTCGAAGAGTTCGTAGCCGAGGGTTATGGTTTCCACTTTTTTGGTGAATGAGAGCGTCTGTTCCGAAAAATACCATTTCTCGGTGAACATCAGCTTGCCAATTTGCTGGCGCGAAAACTTTTTTTCGACCGCCTTGACCGAATCTACCGGCATCGGCTGTTCCGTGAAGTAGTCGTAGGCGGTCAGTCGGCCTTTATAGACGGCCTGGAAAAGTGCGTTTGCGATTGCGACGGTGTTTGTATTGGCGACGCGCAGCTCGTCCCATCCGTCGTCGTCGTGGACGTAGCACTTGGTGGTAACATCATACGAAATCGGATTGGCGATGACGAGAGCCTTGGTGCTGTCGAAGTCGTAGAAAGTTTCCGATTCGGGGATTACGGCAGGCGGCACGGGTTTTTCGGCGGCGGCGCAGCACGTCGTGGAATCGGCGGCGGGTGTCGTGTTGCCGTTTTTGCCGGTGCCGGTGCAGGACGCGAGCATCACCGCAGCCGCGATGGTAGATAGTAGGATTTTTTTCATATTGTTTGTTTTTTTGATGACACTGCAAAAATAAGGAAAAAAAATGAAACACGTGCAAAACAAGAGATTCTTTCATTCGATTTTTTTCGTGACAATTTCATTAAAACGTGCGGATACATCGGTTCGCCCCTACATATTTTTGGGGGAAGGAAAATGGAAGGAACACGGAAAAGTCGGGTGGAAAATCGTACTTGGCATTTTTACTGACAGAGGTTTGATTTATTTTTTTGATTACAACGCAAAAGTATTCATCACGCCCCGATAATCTGCCAAACTCAAAAAAAAATCACCAGTTTGGCAGATTATCGGTGGATAATCTGCCAAACTCAACAAAAATTTGCGTGTTTGGCAGATTATTTTTATATTTGCAGGAAAATGCAAAACACACAAAATATGGACAAACTCATTGGCAGACAAGAAGAAAGAAAAATATTGAACCGATATTTGCAATCGGGGAAGGCAGAATTTGTGGCTATATATGGACGGCGGCGCGTTGGCAAGACGTTCCTCATCAAACAACACTTCGCCAACAAATTCGATTTTTATATGTCGGGGACTATCGACAGTCCCAAAACAGTGCAACTCAACAACTTCCGCGAAGGCCTCGCCAACGCCGGGCTGACAGACCCAAAAACGCCGCAAAACTGGCAGGAGGCATTTTTCTCGCTTCGCCAACTGTTGGAACCGAAAATCAACCGAAACAAGCGTTGCATCGTCTTCATAGACGAAATTCCATGCCTTGACACTCCAAAATCGGGTTTCGTGGCGGCGTTAGACCACTTTTGGAACACGTGGGCGGCCGACCAAAACAACATGATGCTCATCGTGTGCGGCTCGTCAACTTCATGGATTGTCAACAACATAATCGACAACCACGGCGGACTTCACAACCGCATAACTCATGAAATGTACCTTCGTCAGTTTAACCTCGGCGAAGTGGAAGAATACCTTACAGAATACGGATTCGACTACGACCGCTACTCCATCTGTCAGCTCTACATGGCAATCGGCGGCGTACCGTATTACCTGAGCCTTTTGGACAACGCCAAGAGCGTCGCACAAAACATCGACAGCTTGTTTTTCGGACAGAAAGCGCAGTTGAAAAACGAATACGAGAGGCTGTTTAAATCGCTTTTCAGAAACTCCGAGCCATATATGCAGGTAATCGACGCGCTGACATCGGCACCGGGCGGACTGTACCGCGACCAAATCGCCGCAAAATCCAAAATTCCAACAGGGGCACGGCTTACATTGATACTCAACGACTTGGAAAACTGCGACTTTATCCGGCACTACCGCACAAGAGGCAAAAAAATCCGCGCCAACCAACATATTTACCAAGTCAGCGACATGTTCACGATGTTTTATGCAAAATTTTGCCGCCGCGAGACCACTGACGAAAACTATTGGTCAAACATTTTCAAGACTCAGACCGCAATCACGTGGCAAGGGCTTTCATTCGAGAGGGTTTGTTTTTGGCATATCAACCAAATAAAGAGGGCGTTGGGCATCGACAAAATCCACACCGAACATTACGCCTGGCGCAGCACCACCACAGAACCAAAATCTCAAATCGACCTCGCCATCGAGCGTGGCGACCGCATGATAAACATCTGTGAAATAAAATTTTGCGACATTCCATACGTCATCACAAAAGACGAAGACATGAAACTTCGCATCCGCCTTGCCAACTTCAAGTCAGAAACCGGCACCAACTATGGTCTCCTCACCACATTCATTGCCCCATACGGCATCACCAGCGGCAAATACAGTAGCCAAGTAAAAGACGTGGTAACATTGGAGGATTTATTTGCGTAAAAATCACCCTACCGCCTATTGAACGCCACCTGCATCGCCGCGTCCTGCCCCTCGACAATCTTGCCGTCGCGATAGACAAACTTGCCATTGACCATCGTGGCGGCAACGCGCGAGCCGAACCAAAGCTTGTCAAACGGCGTCCACTTGCACTTGCTGATGGCGGTGTCGTCGTGGATTTGCCAATGCGAATCGGGGTCGATGATGGCGATGTCGGCGTAATAACCCTCACGCAAGTAGCCACGGTCTTTGATGCGGAAAATCGTGGCCGGCGCGTGGCACATCTTCTGCGCAATCACTTCCAGCGAAACTATCTTCTTGAAATACAAATCCATCATCACGCAAATCCCAAACTGCACAGACGGCATGCCCGACGGCGCGTCAAAATACGAACGATTTTTCTCGTCCCGGGCGTGGGGCGCGTGGTCAGTGGCGACGCTATCTATGATGTTGTCCGCCAACGCATAACGGATTGCGTTCCTGTCGGCGCGGGTCTTTATCGACGGGTTGCACTTGATGCGGATGCCGAGCGTCTCGTAGTCGTCGGCGTCAAACCAAAGATGAGGTATGCAAGCCTCGGCGGTGATGAGTTTGTTGACGAGCGGCTTGTTGCTGAATAGCTTCAATTCGCGTTTGGTGGAAATGTGGCAGACATGGAGGCGCGTGTCGTATTCCTCGGCGAGCTGCACGGCGAGGGCCGTCGATTCGAAGCAAGCCTTGGCATTCCTCACGTGCTGATGTATGCGCGGGTGTGCGTCAGTGGGGAAAAGTTGGCGAAATCGCTCTGTCTCAGCCTTGATGACGGCCTCGCTTTCGCAATGTGCGGCGATGTTGACCGGTGCCTCGCGAAAAAGCCGCCTCAAAGCCGTCTCGTCGTCAACGAGCATATTGCCGGTGCTACTGCCCATAAAAACCTTGATGCCGCAGATTTTGGTGTAGTCCATGCGGAGGAGGTCGTCGATGTTGTCATTGGTAGCCCCGACGAAGAAAGAATAATTAATGAGTGAATTATCCTTAGCGATTGCAAACTTCTCATTGACAAGGTCTTCTGTGGTGGTCGGCGGCTTGGTGTTTGGCATGTCGAAAAAAGTCGTTACGCCGCCCGCCGCCGCCGCCCGGGATTCAGTCCTGATGTCGGCCTTGTGCGTCAGCCCCGGCTCGCGGAAGTGCACATGCGTGTCGATGAAGCCCGGAAAGACAATCTTCCCCGTCGCGTCATATTTTTCGTCGTAGTTAGGAATATCCTTGTAATGCCTTGTGTCATAGACACCTGCAATCCTGTCGCCGTCCACGAGCACCGAGCCAGTGAACACCCGCCCGTCGCTGACGACGCGGCCGTTATGGATGAGAAGTTTCATTGTATTCGTTGTGATAAATTATAGACTAAAAACATAAAAAAACCGCCAATGGCGGTCTATGGGTCGTTGGCGGAATCAACTTTACTTGTAAAACGCCTATCACATTGCAAAAATATATAAAAAACATATAATGACAAACAAAAATCACATAAAAAATACGCATTCATAATAAAACTTCCAAACAGGAAAAGAATATTTTTGAGCGAATCACCAAGTGTTAACAAATGTTATAATCTGCGGAATCTCGATTTTTTTGGCAGATTCCGCAGATTATAATTGTTGGTCAGGGGAAAAAATGTTATATTTGCGTCATAAAAAACAACAACCATGCTGATAGGAAGAGAACAAGAAAAAGCCACGTTGCAGGAGGCTCTCAACAAGGAAGAATCGCAGTTTATAGCGGTATACGGCCGTCGCAGGGTGGGCAAAACCTACCTGATACGCGAAAGTTACGGCTATCAGTTTTATTTTCAATTCACTGGGGCGGCGCACACCAACCTTCGCCAACAATTAGCAAGGTTTGCCGTCGCGCTTCAAGAACAAGGGCTGAAGGATTCCCCGGCCACAATACATTCGTGGCTTGAAGCGTTCAGTATGCTCAAACGCCTTATAAATCAAAAAGATGGCGGCAAAAAGGTAATTTTCCTCGACGAACTTCCGTGGCTCGACACACCGAAATCAGGCTTCTTGCCGGAATTGGAGGCATTTTGGAACGGATGGGCGTCGGCAAGAAAAGACATCGTGCTTGTGGTATGCGGCAGCGCGACGTCATGGATGGTGAAAAAAATCATCAAAAACAAAGGCGGATTGCACAACCGCCTCACGCAACGCATTGCATTAAAGCCATTTACGCTAAAACTATGTAGCGACCTTGCATCCCGCAACGGCATCGAACTGTCCCAACGGCAAATACTCGAAGCATACATGATTTTTGGCGGCATTCCATATTACTGGAGCCTGCTAAAAAAAGGTGCAAGCATTGCGCAAGAGGTTGACAGACTGATATTTTCGGAAGATGGCGACTTGTACGACGAGTTTGAGATGTTATACGCCTCTCTCTTCAAAAAACCAGAGCCATACATCAAAGTCATCTCGATTTTGGCCGACAAAAACTACGGAATGACACGCCAAGAACTCATCACATCAGGCAAATTCGACGACAACGGCGCATTTTCCGACCTACTTGCAGACCTCGAATGGTGCGGCTTCATCCGCTCGTACAACACCACGGGCAAGACAGTTAAAGACGCTGTATATCAACTGATTGACAACTATACAGTATTTTATTATTCGTTTGTGAAGGGCAACAAGCGCAGCACCAACTTCTGGCAGTCCATGCAAGGCAAAACCAAATACAACACTTGGTGCGGACTTGCCTTTGAGCGCGTCTGCCTGTGGCACATCTCGCAAATTAAAGCGGCACTCGGCATCAGCGGCGTGGCGACCACAGAAAACGCCTGGCGCAACCACGCCAAAAACGGCATCCCGGGCGCACAAATCGACCTTCTGATAACCCGAAACGACGGCATCACCGACATCTGCGAAATCAA
Source organism: uncultured Bacteroidales bacterium (assembly GCA_905234655.1). Taxonomy (GTDB): domain Bacteria; phylum Bacteroidota; class Bacteroidia; order Bacteroidales; family UBA3824; genus UBA3824. Next base: position 38,334 of record CAJOJG010000001.1, on the reverse strand, counting down.
ATATTCAAGCGACGAATATTCCATCACCACCGAATACATGGACAACCTGCACCGAAAAAAAACAGTATATCAATCAATTACACAAACCACCAACACCGTCCACCTGGTAATGATAACCACCTTTGGACTTGCAAAAAACGCCCACTACGGCGAAATCCAAAACGAAATCACAGCCGCCGACCTGTTCAAATAAAAATATAATCTGCGGAATCTCGTTTTTTTTGGCAGATTCCGCAGATTATGATAATAAAGATATCAGAGTATGAAATAATGATTAAACTTCTAAAAAAAACTTTGCGGCAAAACGAATAATGAATAATTTTGCACAACTTTTTCACATAACTCATTAAATAATAAAAACCAATGAAACAGAAAAACATACTTTTTCCACTGATCATCGTATTAGTCAGCATGTTTTGTGGCTGCTCCGACGACAATGACAGCAACGACGACCACACCACCATCGACCGCAAAGAATACTTCACGCTGTGGAACAACTGCGACGCGCTCTCGGCACTGAAGGAATACGTGGAGGACGTTACCAACCAAAACTCCAAAAATTTCATCAAGCAAGAAGACCGCATAGCCACATTTGACATGGACGGCACTTTCGTAGGCGAACTCTACCCCACCTACTTCGAATACAACTTGCTTGAATACCGCGCCCTCGACGACGACGCCTACAAGGACCAGGCGCCAGCCGATGTAAAGGAAGCTGCACAAGAAATCAGGGATTTTGTGCGTCAAGGCACCGCGCTGCCAGCGCACTTCGATATGAAGCACGCCCAGGCCGCCGCCAAAGCATACGCAGGAATGACCATCGCCGAATTTGACTCTTACGTGAAATCCTACGCAAAAAACAACGCCAACGGATTCAAGGGCATGACATACAGCCAGAGCTTTTACCTGCCGATGCTCCAAGTATTCGACTACCTCAAGGACAACGGATTCACATGCTACGTAGTATCTGGCTCCGACAGATTCATCTGCCGCGCGCTTGTGGACGAGATAGGCATCGAGCCAAACCGCGTAATCGGCATGGACGTAAAACTCACATCCACCAACCAAGGCGACGCAGAAGGTGTCAACTACACGATGGCATCAGAGGAAAACCTCGTCCGTACCGACGAACTCATCATCAAAAACCTGAAAACCAACAAGGTTCTCCAGATAACCCAAGAAATTGGCAAAGTGCCGGTACTGTCATTTGGCAACAGCGGCGGCGATTGCGCCATGCACAACTATTGCCTGAGCAACACATACCGTTCGGCGGCATTCATGCTCATCGCCGACGACGACGTGCGCGACCACGCCAACCGCGACAAGGCTCTCTCCCTCGGCGAAGATTGGCGCAAGGCAGGCTACCATGTAATCTCTATGAAGGACGATTTCCGCACCATCTACGGCGACGGCGTAGAGAAAGTGGATTTTACATTTGACACCAAATAGCGCACACTATCACAAAGATAACACAAACAAAACGGCATTAGCTTCTCTCCAAATCAACTGAAGCTAATGCCGTTTTCGTTATTTTTGCAGTAACAAACCGCTTACGCGCTCCTCGTCTGTCCATTGCCAAAAATCTTCCACTTATACGTGGTCAATTCCTTCAAGCCCATGGGGCCACGGGCGTGGAGTTTTTGGGTGCTAATGCCGATTTCTGCGCCAAGTCCAAATTGTGCGCCGTCGGTGAAGGCTGTGCTTGTATTGAGATAGCAACAAGCGGCGTCAACGGCATTGAGGAATCGTTCGGCGGCATTGGCGTCGTCGGTGATGATAGCCTCGGAATGTTTGCTGCTGTATTTATAAATGTGGTCGAGAGCCTCATCAATGCTGTCAACGGTCTTGATAGCCATCCTCAACGCCTGAAATTCGCGTCCGAAATCGGATTCTTCAGCGTGTTTCAACGATGCGGCATAACGTCCATCGAGGGCAGCGTATGAACGGGCATCGGCGAGGATTTCTACGTTCTTGGCGGCGAGGTCTGTGCAAAGCGCAGGCAGGTCGGCAAGGCGGTCGCTGTGGATTATCAAGCAGTCGAGGGCGTTGCAGACGCTCACGCGGCGGGTCTTGGCGTTGGTGATGACGGCGCGTCCCATATCGAGATTGGCAGCCTTGTCGAAATATGTATGGACAACGCCCGCGCCGGTCTCTATGACAGGCACTTTGGCATTGTCTCGGACGGCGTTGATGAGCCCCTTGGAGCCACGAGGAATCAGGACGTCAATGTAGCCGACGGCATTCATAAGCTCTGTGGCGGCTTCGCGCTCAGGGGGCAGGAGTTGGATGATGTCGGGGTCTATTCCGTTGTTTTTGAGCACATTGTGAATAATATCAACGAGTACGGCATTGGAATCCTTGGCATCGCTGCCGCCTTTCAATACTACGGCGTTGCCGGAGCGTAGGCAGAGCGAAACCACATCTACCGTTACATTGGGACGCGCCTCATATATGACGCCAACTACGCCAAGAGGGACGCGCACCTTCTTGAGCGTCAGGCCGTTGGACATTGTGCGTTGCTCGATGACTTCGCCGTATGGCACGGGGAGCGTGGCGACGTTGCGGGTGTCGGCAGCCATGCCGTCGATGCGCGTGGAATCTATCGTCAGGCGGTCGTACATCGGATTGGCGGGATCCATTCGCGCGAGATCCTTTTGGTTGGCGGCGATGATAGAATCCTTGTTGGCGACGAGTGCGTCAGCGATTTCGTTGAGTATTTTGGCGGACTGTGCGTCCGAAAGCGTGCCTGTCTTGCGGGCGGCTTCCTTCGCCGCCGAGAGTTGCTGTTGGGTTTTCATTATTCGGGATAGATGTAAAGGTAATCGTAGTGGATTATGGGTTTTGAATGGTGCTGCGAGCCGAGTTTTGTAAGGCGGTCTTTGTCGATGGAGACGCGGCCTACGCCGATGGTCCGTCCGTCCTCGTCCTTGATGAGGAGGAGGTCGTCTTTCTTAAACTCGCCTTCTATTCTCACGATGCCCGGATGGAGGAGGCTTGCCGCGCGGCTGTGGTCGAGGAGTGCCGCCGCCGCGCCTCGGTTGACGATGACGGTCGCCTTGGTGAAGCCGTCGGAGTAGGCAATCCATTTTTTGATGGCGGGGCTGCGGTCGCCGGCGGTGAAATGGGTGCATACAAAATCCTTGTCGCCATTGGCAAGGCTCGTTATCACCTGCGGTCGTGTGCCGTTGGCGATATACACATCGATGCCCGAATCGGCGGTCTTGCGTGCAATGCGACACTTGGTCAACATGCCACCGCGTCCAAAATTTGACTTGGTGGTCTGGACGTACTGGGCGACGTTGGTGCGGGGCGTTATCTCGCTTATCACATACGAATCAGGAGACTTGGGGTCGCCGTTGTAGATGCCGTCGATGTTGCTGAGGATGAAGAGTTTTTGACAGTCCATCATTGATGCGAGGAGGCCGGAGAGTTCGTCGTTGTCGGTGAACATCAACGCCGTGACGGACACCGTGTCGTTTTCGTTGACGACGGGAATCACGCCGCTGTCCCAGAGCGTCGAGATGCAGTTGCGCATGTTGAGGTAATGCTCGCGTGTGCGGAAGTCCTGTTTGGTAACGAGGATTTGGCCGATGCTGATGCCGTACTGGTCAAAGAGTTTCTTGTATGTGTCTATCAGTTTCACTTGCCCGATGCTCGAGAGGAGCTGGCGTTGCGAGACGGGGTCGAGGCTTTGGTAGTCTTTTGCCATGCTGCGCCCCGCCGCCACCGCGCCCGACGTAACGAGGATTACACGGTGATGGTCCCTGTGCAGGTCGGCAATCTCTTTCACAAGGCTGCCCATGCGCTCTACGTGGAGCATGCCGTCGGCTTGTGTCAAGACGTTGGAACCGATTTTTATGGTGATTGTCATGGTTGGTTTTTACAATGTTGTTTTTGAGGGTGGAAACGGCATCAGAATGTTCGTCTGAGCTTGTTGCCGTTGCCGTCGGTGTAACTGTCGGTGAGAATCATTACCAAATCGATAATCCACCATACGCCACACCCGCCGCCGGAGATTAGTTGCAAAACGCCGGCGACATAGTTTTTCGTGTAGAACCTATGTATGCCCAGGTAGCCGAGGAAGAAGCACAGGAGCAACGTTATCAACCAGTCGCACGTTTCTATCTCGCCGCTGTCGTTACGATAGCCATAGTTGCTTGACGACGGCGGCGTGTATGGGCTGCGTTGATTGGAGCTGGAACTCGTGGTGCGCTGCTGGGAGACAGGCGGCGGCGACGGAATGTAATTCGCGCCGGCCCTTACTGTCAACGGCGACGAGCACACGGAGCATACTGTGTCCGCCGATGTCGTGCCGGAGCCGCACTTTTGGCAATAATTGGACCCGGCGGCAGAATCGCAGAACGGGCAGTTCCTCGCGTCGGCAGGTATCACAAGCCCGCAGTTCCGGCAGTACCTTTGGTTGTCGGACAGGAATTTGGGGCCGACATTGGTGGTCACGGTCTTCTGTTGCTGAGGCTCAGGCTGCGGAGACGGCCGGGACGGTCGGGATGACAGGAGTGGAGCCTTGCACTGGATGCACTCGATGTCACCGGGGATACAAAAATGCCCACAGTTTGGACAATAGTTGCTGCCGTCATACGGATCGAATCCACAACTTTGACATACGGTGGCATTGCCTGCCACAATGTTTCCACAGTTTCTGCAATACATGTTTGTTCTTTTTTATGTTGTTGACAGTGTTTTTTATTCGTTCTTTTTCTCGTTGCGCATACTTGCGATTTCCACCCTCATCTTGTGCAAACGCTTCTCGTAGTCCTTGATGTTCTCGGAGAGCTGGTCTTGCGCCTTCTTGTATTCAGTAACGTCAGTGGCGAGGTACAGGATTTTTGTGATGTTGCCATTATTGTCATAATATGGCGTGTAAGTAGCCCATAGCCACCTTACCTCGCCATTCTTCGCTGTACGCTGGGTCTCCTTCTCGTAGAACTTGCCACTGTTGACCTGAGAGAGCATGTACTCCAACTCTTTGGCGCATTGCGGGTTAACATCGCAGATATTGACACCCTGGAGTTCCGCCTTGTCATAGTGCATTATCTTCAGGAACTTGTCGTTAGCGTCGAGAAGCACACCAGTCGGTGTGAACTCGAGGGTAAGCATCGAGTTATTCACCGCGCCGATAAGTCCCTTCATCTCAAGCTCGCGCTCCATCGAGCGGTTCTGCTCCTCCTTCAACTTCTCGATGTTCTCGGTCATCTGCTTCTCGTTTTGGGCGAGGGTGTCGGCCTGGGAGCGGAACTGCTTCATAAGCTGCTCGGTCTGTTCGTTAATCCTGACAGTCACAAGCGCGCTCGCGATGGTCGGCGAAACAGAGTTGAGGAGTTCGATTTCATGCGGCTGAAGCTCGTTAAGGAATGCAATCTCGATTATCGCCACGAGGTCGTTGTCATACATCATCGGCAAAATCGCCAATGTCCTCGGCTTTGACTTTCCAAGCCCGGAGAACACGTCGATATAGTCGTCGGGGAGTTTGTTAAGGAATATCGGCATCTTCTCCACGGCGCACGTGCCGACAAGCCCCACGCCTTTCTGAATCTTAATCCTCACAGCCCTTTTCTGGTTAAGCGACACTGCGGCGTTAAGCGTCAGGTATTCGCCGTCGTCCTCCTTAGTGTAGATGTACAGCCCGCCGAGCACAGCTTTCATGTACCTCACCAAAGTCATCAGGATATTTTGGGAAAGGACGTCTACTTTATTGGAGCCGATGCGCATGGCCTCGTTGATGGCGGCGATGCCCTGCGCAATCCAGTTGGCGGTCTCCTCCTTCGTCTTTCGGTCGTTCTCCGACTGGGCGATGCGGCGCAGGGTGTCGAGCATGTTGTTGTACGACTGCTGGAACTTGTTGCTTGCCGGAAGGGTGTCCAGCTGCTCGTCGTAGCGGTACGACTCAATCTCACGGTTGAGGTCGCGGATCTTGACGAATGTCCGGTGGTAATTATAAAGTATGTCGTCAAGCCTTTTCAACTCCGGCACGTAGAAACGTCCGGCGACGGGATATTCCTTGTCGACATTGGCGAGGTTCTTGCCCTTTGCCGTGAGCGATGTCACCTGCGAGCCGTAGTACCAGCGGAACGACAGAATCATAAGCACCAGCAGCACATACACGACCAATCCCGACAGCATCGAGCGCAGCAGCACTCTGTTGCCCTCGGCGTTCATCGCGTCCTTGTCACAAATCATGCACACGTTAAAATGCGCGCTGACTTCCTTCAAGTCGCATGTGTGGGTCGTTATGTAAGCGTCGTCGTCCGTCTGCTCAAACTCCTCGCCGCGACGGAACTTTATGTAATAGAAGTCCGACGAGCCGCCGAGCACAGCCTCGAGGCTGCGGCCGATGAGCAGTGTCTTTTCAGGCGACACGGCGACCTTTCCGCTTGAGGAGAACACCACAAGCTGGCAACCGTCGGGCTTATTGACCGCGCCGAGCCTTTGGTTGAGGTTGTTGATGACGAAATCCGCGCCGATGACGCCCAAGAGCTTCGTGCCGAAATGCAACGGGTACACGACCGGCATTATCAACAGGTTCTTTGCGCTCTCGCGGATAATCCTCGGTTCCTGGATAAAAACGTTTTTCTTCGACTTTATATAATAGTACGAATCGACATCTGTATTGTCATTGTAATTCCTAATCATGTCCTGCTCGACAAGACCGTCGGCGAGCTTCTCAAACTTCGGCACAAACCTTCCCGTGCTGTCATGGTACTGCGTAAAGGCATATTCCTCGTCCTGGCCGTCGAAGATGTTCGGTTCCCAGACCATGTAGAGCGTCTTCATGTCGGGTTCGGCGGAAATGGTCTCCTGAAGGATGACCGTCGCCTGCTCGCGCTGGACAGTATAGTGAAGTTCGGGATTGCCGATTTGGACAAACCACAGCGAGAGTTTATGGAGCGTCTCGATTTCGGACATTATGGACTCCTCGAGCGTGTTAGCGACATTCACGGAGCTTTCACGCACCGTCTGCTTGAACTCGGATATTTTATTAGCGCGACCGACAAGCCCTATGACGAGGGCAATGAGCATGACGACCACGAGACTGGCCACAGCGTACACTATGTAGAAGTCATACGAGCGTCCCAGTATCGTCTTAAGCCGATTTTTTATATTTTGTGCCATAATGATAATCTCCTATGCGCTGATAACAGTTGCCATTAAAAGTATTTTCTCCACGTCGCCCTTCGAGTTCTGCATCGGGAACAGGTTTGCGCTGATCGGGAAAGTCTGCGAGGCGGAGGTGCTTAGTTTGAAATTCTCGTGCTGCTCCCTGCCCGCGCTGACCATCGTGAGCGTCGTCGTAAACGGCGTGACAAACTCCGGGGCGATGAACTCCGTGAAGTCGCGGTTGATGACGTCCGCGTCTGTGAGGTTCATGAGGGTATAGAAGAATGTGTTGGCGGACACAATCACACCCCTGCGGCTGAACTCGACCTTTATGACGAACGAGTCCATGGCCTTCACAAGCGACTTCATCTCCATCTCGCGCTCCTCGATGTATTTTTGCTTTTCGGCGAGTTCCTTCTCCTTCTCGTTCATCTTGTCCATCTGACGGTTGATTTCGCGCTCTTGGAGGCGGAGCTGGCGTTCCATGACCTTTGTCTCGGTGATGTCCATGCCGATGTTGATGATTTTGAGGACAGTGCCCTTGTCGTCGGTAATGGGCGAGAAGGTCTCCGAAATCCACACAGTCTTGGACTTGTTGTTAATGGATTCCACGAGGCTTCGCGTCTGACCGTGGCGCAGGTCTTCCCAAAACTTTCGGTAATTCTTGTCATTGGGCTTGAAGGACGAAATATCCGCGTGGTTGCGCCCGACGAGTTCTTCCTCTGACATCTGCATCAAGTCGAGCATTTTGGAGTTGACATGCAGGATTGTGCCGTCCTTGTCGTATTGCGTGACGAGCGACGTAGAGTCCACCGCACGGACAAGACCGCGCATCTCGGAATCCTTTGTTTCCGCATCTTCCTTAAGCCTGCGCATCTCCTGTAGGTTGCGCCTCATCTCGACTTCCTGGATTTTCATGAGTTTTGACTGCTCCTGGCTGCGCTGCAAGAGGGTTTCTGTACGCTCGCTGATTTTAAGGCCGGAAATCGCGGAGGCAATACTCTCGGCAATCCGCGAGAGGAATGTAACCTGGTACTCCTCAAAAACTTTGAACGACGCCAGCTCAATCATGCCGCTGTTTTTCTGATTGAAGATAAGCGGGACAATGATGAGGTTGTTTGGCTGGGCGTCGCCGAGTCCGCTGACAATCTTTATGTAGCCCGGCGGTAGGTCCGTGAGATTAATGACACGGCTCTCATGGTACGCACGGCCGAGAAGCCCGTCGTCTACAGAAAAAGTCTGAGTGATGAGTTTTTGCTTTTCGTAAGCGTAACAAGCCGAAAGTTCGAGCTTGATGTCGTTGGGATCCTCCTCGTTTGTGAAATATATCGCGCCCTGGATTGCGTCGACATACTTGACAAGGTTGCTGATGATGTTATACGCCAAAACCTTGCGCTCCTGACCGTGGAAACGCAGGATTTCGATGAACTGCGTAATGCCCTTGTTGACCCAGTCGGTATGGGCGATTTCCTCGTTCCTGTTCTTGTCGATGGTCTCCTTGACAGAGAGTTTGTCCTTGAGGTCAAGGAGCAGGTCGCCCTCGTAATCCTTGCCGCGCTCGATGTTGATGTCTACGTCAAAGCCCTTGTCAATCAGCTTTTCGATACAGTCGATGCGGTTATGCTGGTTGTCGATAATCTCGTTAATGACACGCTCCATTTCCACAAGCTCCTCGGGCTCAAGTTTTGCAAAAAGCTTAGAGGACGACTTCTTGGGCACTTTGCCTTCGGCGACTTGGTAAACGAAGTAGCGAACCTTGTTGAACAACTTGGAAGACAAGAGGTTGGAGAACAGCATCATTGCCGTTATCAATGCCCAGAACACGACGAACATCAGTATAATCACGCCTTTCTGCGAACGGCTTATGCCAAGTTCGGACTCCGGGCAACATGCTCCGATATAAATGCCGAACTCCTTGATGTACATCGCCTTTTGGCACACCTCATAATCCTTCTCGGGCAACTTGTAGGTCGTCGTCTCGATTTCTGTGCCAATGTTTTTCAACTTGTTGAACAGCCTCTCGATGTTCATGTTCTCGCTGCTGGCGTAGTCGGGGTGTATCGTAAGGCCCGCCGAGCGGCTCGCCATGAACAAGTAGCCGGTCCCGTTTATGACCTGGCCCTTTATGTAGCCCACAGTCTCCCTCGAAACCTCAAACTGTTTCATGCACGAAATCATGCCGCTGATTTTCGTGTTAAGGAACAGCGGGAAGAACGCCGACACATATTGTTTTTTGAAAATGGAGACATTGCCGGTATATATTTCGCCGTTCTCGATAGTCGGCACAATGTCGGACGTGTTTGGTATGAAGATGTCGGAGAGCAGCTGCTTGTCGTTATGGTCAAAATTGGATGCCATGATGAGGTAGCCCTCCGGGATTTTCTGGTAAATGGCAGACTGCGCGCCGGTAATGCTGTATACGTTTTCGATAAGCGGATTGAGGGTCGAGATGTCCTTTCCACGTACAGTCCACCGGGGTATGCGCTCGTATGAGGTCTCGCCAGTCTCGAAGTTTGTCGCCTGCCGTCCGACGGAATCCTTCTCCTCCGTAATCTGCCCGCTCTGCCGCATGAAGTGCACAAACAACCTGAGCGACTCCGAAACCTCCTCCGTCGTGATTTTGTTCTCGGTTTCGAGCCGGTACTTCAAGTCCTTGATGGCATTGTCCATCTGCTGGTAATTCTTCTGGCGAACCTCATTGTCCTGCGTGTGTATGGTCACAGCGCATAATACAGTGAAAACTACGCTGAAAAACAACACAAGCAGGATGTTCACCATGAAATATAATTTGCTATTTGTCTTCTTATAGTCCATCAAATTTGTGCAATATATAACAGTTTCAGCCTACTAAATTAGCAATTATCGGGCAAATTCAGTTCCAAAAAGTGATGTTTTTTCAAATTTTTGTTGCTTATACCGCCAAATCCCTGATTTCGTCGCTCAAAACCGGGTCGCCATCGAAGATTCCGTACAACGCCGAGCCGCTGCCGGTCATCGAGGCATAGAGCGCGCCGCTGTCGTAGAGCGCGTCCTTATATCGTTGCAAATCAGGATATTCGGGAAAAAGGAATTGCTCAAAGTCGTTCTTGATGCAGTCCTTCCACTCCTTGACGGGACGATTGAAATCTTCGAGGAGCGACGACTTGGGCTCCTGCGGCTTAACCTTCGAGTACGCATACTTGGTGGAGATGTTGAACAATGGCTTGATTATCTTAACCTTATATCCGTCCAAGACCGACGTCACGGGCTGCATGATTTCGCCGCGACCGGTGGCGTATTTCGGAGTGTTGTCGATGAAAAAAGCGCAGTCGCTGCCGAGCGTCGCCGCCATTTCCTTCATCTGGGCAGTGGTCATTCCAAGCGAAAAAAAAGAATTGATGCCCTTGATGAAGAAAGCCGCATCAGACGAGCCGCCGCCAAGTCCCGCGCCAATCGGGATATTTTTCAACAGCGCGATGTCCACCGGCGGCACTTCAAAATGCTCGCGGAGGAGGTCGAGAGCCTTTTGGACGATGTTGCGGTCGGGATTCTTGGTGAGCTCGTCGTGGATGCTTGTGTCCTTCACGCTTCCCAAAGTCCGTATGGCAGACCATACCGTAAAACCCTCGTCGTCAGCGTCTTCAGCGTGCCGAATCAACAGATGGTCGGCGAGCCTCACGGGATAAAAAACCGTCTCTATGTCGTGGAACCCGTCCGGGCGGCGGTTCACTATGTTGAGGCCAATGTTAATCTTGGCGTTTGGATGAAATTCTATCATAATGACATTGATTAGTTAATCATTTGGCAAATTTAGAAAAAAAAATCCATTTTTTACCATACGGCTTGTTTTTTTAACGAATTAATGATAATTTTGTGTACCCAATACCACGAATTAAAAGAATTGGAAAGAATTACAAGAATTATAGCTCGACAGACAGATGGATATTAGACCGTTCAAATGCGCAGTTCGTCATTCACATATAATTTTAATTTTCTTTTTTTCAGGACAAGGGAAATCCTCGCCACAAGGGTTTGGAGAAAACCAGTCGGCAAGAAACATTTCGGAAATCGTACCGGAGCCAGTTAACGGAAATGTCAAAAAATCATCTTCGACAGTATACTTACTACCAGCTGTTGGAATTAATTTAAAAATTTTGCACATGGCATGGTCTGACAAGTATATATTGCCATCAAGTCCGTATATTACATCTGAAGAAACATAACCAAAGCCGTGCGTGACAGTGGAATAAAGAACATGAAAGTTCTCATAATCAGGTACACCATTTACTATGTCCACCGACAAAATCTCCCTTCTAAACTGATGTTCCTCGTTTATTAATTCACAATATAAAAATATGGTTTGATTATCGACGGAAACGAACGAGGTAATAACTTCCCTTGTTCCCCCATGGCGAGTCGGTATTTCACACTCGCTTTTTTTGTAGAAACAGCCTGTTTCCATGTCAAAATCTCCGTAATGAACATCTTCGCTTTTACCGATATAACTGGCTGTATAGTGCTTGCAGTCACGCGAAAGGCGAATAAAAAAAACACAGGGCTCCATGGCATTCGTCACCTTGTTGTTAATAAACTCCATGCCTCTATACTCAACACCAATAGACGTTATAAGGTACTTATACATAACCTCACTACCGTAATGTATTAGCCAAACATCATTACAATTAGCGTGATGAACCAAAATATAACGGCATACTTCAGTTAAAGGAATATTTTCAAATTCACTTAACGGCACACGATCACTTACTATTTCATTTTTTTCGAGGTCTAACAAATAGTATTCAAATCCTCCAGAAACAAAACAATACACCAAATTTGCACTACCAGGTACAGGTACGACAAAACTTTCAGAATCATTAAGCATTTCACTGCCAACAACAGGTTCGAATTTTTCATTACAGATACGGAATCCATCATAAACCAATTTAATTTTGCCGTCGGCATCAACATACATAATAAACTTGTCTTCGAAAGATTCGTCCTCTTCAACATGAACCCCACCCGCATCAAAACTAACTAAATATTGACTAAAATTCCATTTTGACACATGTCCACTTTGAGAAAAAACAGAATGACAAAAGACATTGAGGATTGCAAGAATCCACAATGTCTTTATGTTTAATCGTCTTCTTCCCATTGGTCCAAAGTCAAAGTCCGCATTAGACGTACTCTACAATACACGTCAGGATTATTAGTCGTAACCAACTGAATATCGACATCTCCATACTTGGTCGGTATCAATGCATACATTCCATATCTTTCTGTATTTTCATTGGCATACAAGCCAGCATTGACCCACATGCCTTTCTCCAAGACAATTTTGTTGGATGTGCGATAATTCAGAAAATCGTAGTCTTTTGTGTACATGTTAAACTTCAGTTCGTCCTCGGCATCTTCAGGACGATTGTACATGGAATACAAATCCGCCAAATCTTGTGTACTCGGAATACGGAATCCCGAAACTATCATGCCTGCTGGTAGGTGATAATATCTCATGGAACAATCGCTTTTTGCAACTTTGAAATCGGTATCGGTCTTATGATACAAATTTCCCCTCCACTTATAGAAATAACCATATTTGTCTCCATCGGGGTCAAGAGAGCAAATATGGCAATCACTCACGACATTATTATGAAGATACTCTACCATCCACTCTTGAATGATTCTCAAATCCTCACTCATTAGCCTTATGGTTTTGTATGTTTTACCAGTCTTTCCGTCTTTATTATAAACATAGACGGAACTTTCTTCAGCATAGTGCCACTTCTTGGATACGCACTTTCTTGTAGTGTCAAGACGAATACTACCCACAACAACGCTCTTATAGTTGTCTATTGGAACCTCGTCTGGTTCGATTTCTTTTTGGCATGCAACGCCAAAAAACAGCATCATGGCTTCAATGACAACCAATGCTAACTTCTTAATGTTACTTTTCACGTTCTTTTAGTGTTTGATAAAACGTGCGGCAAAGTTATACAATATTTGTATTCATAAATAATAAATAATGTTAATATTTTTTTACAATCGAAATGAGGTTGTCAATTTCATGTCATTTTTTTGCACTCTGCTTGTTTTTTTAATAATTTAGTAGTAACTTTGCGTATTATGAATATCGAAACTTTTGTAACCCTCGGGAAAATTATAGACGCGGCGGCAGGCGGCGTTGCGGCTTTGGAAGAGCCTTATTCGCAATATGCGCAGACTATTGCCACAGCCGCCGAGGAGTGCCACAACCACAACGGATGGTTCACGCCAAACTACGTGAAGATGCAACTAAAATCGCTCGCCAAAATGCTCAACGAAGCGGATTTGGTGCGTTTTAGCGAAAAATACGCCCTCCACGACATCCAGCCGCACGACAAGAAAGTAAGGCTAATCCCCGCCGGCAACATTCCGCTCGTATGTTTCCACGACCTCCTGTGCATACTACTGTCGGGCTGCACGTGCGTCATCAAATATTCGAGCAAAGACAAACTCCTGCCGTCGGCGGTGGTCGCCGTGCTGAGGGCTCTCGACCCCACGCTCCAAGACCGCATAATTGAGGAAAAGGACGGCGAACGTCCTCATTTTGACGCAATCATCGCCACCGGCAGCAACAATTCGAGCCGCTACTTCGACTATTATTTCTCAAAATATCCACACATCATCCGCCGCAACCGCAATTCTGTGGCAGTCATCACGGGCAACGAGACCGCCGACGACTACCACGCCCTCGCCGACGATATTTTTGCGTATTACGGGCTCGGATGCCGCAGCGTGTCAAAGATTTACGTGCCAAGAGATTACGACTACAACACTTTTTTCGGCAACATCATCGACTATTGCGACGTTGCCAAAAATGCCAAATATTCCGACAATTACACCTACAACAAGGCCATATACCTGATGTCGGGCGCGAAGTTTTTGGACAACAATTTCGTGTTGTTGAAGGAAGACGACGGACTCGGCTCGCCAGTCGGGGTATTGTTTGCCGAGCGTTACGACGACCTCGACGCATTGTCGAGAAAATTGCGCACGATGCAAGACCAGTTGCAATGCGTAGTCGCCAAAACGCCGCTGCCTGGCATCGACACAGTCGCATTTGGGACGTCGCAATCACCCACCCTTTTCGACTTCGCCGACGGCATTGACACGATGAAATTTTTGCTAATGCATAATGCATAATTCATAATGCATAATTCATAATGCATAATTCACAATGCATAATTCACAATGCATAATGCATAATTGCCGTCCGGGGAGAAAGCACACCTTATATATATACATATAGATATAACGAGTTTTTTGCCACGGAATGAGGTTGTCCAAAAAAGGGATTGTGGCAAGCCACACGATAACATATATGCCATTTGAGGCTATGTACAATGGCGCGTCGATTGTAGTAGCCAACACGTCGTGCCTGCCTGAGATATATCAGGGCAGTGCCCACTATATAGATGCATACGATACCGACTGCGATTTGGACGACTTAATCAAACAACCAGTTAACGACGCGCAACAAGTCTTATCTCGTTATGGGTGGGATATTTCCGCTCGTAAACTGAAAGATTTGCTGTACAACCTAATGCAACGCAACTAATACTTGATGCTTTTTTTCTCTGTTATGAGCATTTCCCCCATCCTCAACATCCCCCTCGCCAACCTCACCTCGTCCGAACTCTTATCGCAACTTACTCACGGTGTCCTCATCACCCCGAACGTCGATCAATTAGTGAAACTGCAAAACCGTTGAAGGCGTACATCCCCGGCAGTAGTTTCTTCCCGGCGTTTTGCGATTACCACAAGGACGACGAGGATTGCAGGATATTTTTGCTTGGGGCGATGGACGGCGTGGCGTTGAAAGCACAACAACGGATTATATTTCCCGGCGATTTCCCTTGATACACGGAAGTCGCCGGGAATTTTTGTTTCTTTACTTGACCAGAGGTTTTTACGCCGCCGTATTTTTTGATGTCGTCGCCGCCGCTGGCGTGGTTTGAATCATCATGGCGCGGTTATTCTCGTCGAGGATGTAGGGGATTATGTTCGTTTCGCGGATGAGGGTGTTGAAGTACTCGAAGCGGTTGATAACCAAAATCAGGGAATCTTTCTTGACCTTCAGCGTCTTAGCGTCGTGGTCGAGGTTAAGGCCTTTGGTGATCATCGCATTCTTGGAGAACGTAACCTCGCCTTCCGTGGTGATGTTGGCGGCAAGGATGCCCTGCTCAATGATGTAGACGCTGTCGTCCTCCACATTAAGTTCCTCGCCCTTGGCAAGGCTGCGCACGTTGACATGCTTCGCCACCTTGACAAGCAGGTACTCAGGCACATTAAAGAACATCGGATGACGCTTTATATGACGGAGTTTTTCTTGGAGGGTCGGCTGCCCGGCCTTGAGGTTCGCGTATAGGAGCTGCTTGTCCGACGACATGTTGGAGAGGTAGTCGGAACATTTGAGCGGGTTTTCCTCGTATATGATTTTTGCGGCCGTGGAATATACCATTTCGTCCGTGTGGTATAGGCACAGGAAAATCTCGTCCGGCATTTCACTTTTGCGTATCATCGCCAGCAAGTCCTTGATGTTGGATTTTACCCACAGCTTCAAGTCCTTATAGTCCATTGAGCTTGACTGGACATCGTCGGACACTTTTGCCTTGTGCAGTTTGCCGAGGAGTTCGACCGCCTTCGCCACAGTCCAAGTGTCGAGTTTTGAGTAGTCGCGCTTGATGATGTCCTTCAGGCGGTCTTCGAGGGACATCTCGCGCTGCGGGAAGAAGTCGGCGAGTTTCTTAATCTTTTGGACTGTGGAAAGGTCGTCGAACAACGGCTTTATCAGCTGTTTGATTTCCTGGGTGAAGTTGTTGTCGATGATTTCCACGGCAAAGATGTTGTTCTTGCTGCTTATGGTCTTTTGGATGAGGTTGATGAGCCTCGGCTCCTTGATGAGGCTGAGGAGGTTGAACAATATCTCGATGTTGTTAGTACGCTCGATGTCAAGGCTTTGGATAAGTTTAAGCGTGTTTTTCTCATCTTCCATGTCGTTAAGGCACGCCATTATCCACACGATATTCTCTACGGTCTCGTTGATTTTCTGCTTGATTGTGAGTATGTCCTTCTCGTCCGTCGCCTGGAACTTGCAGAAATACAGCGCGTCGATGACCGCTTGTTGAATGTCGCGGTTAGGATAGTTGATGTTGTTGATGAGGTATGAGCGGGCGGGCGCGGAGCCGAACTTAGCGTACAACTCGATAATGCGCAGGAGAATCTCCGGCGGCTGCATGCTGCGCTCGAAGTATTCGTTCAGCGTCGGCAAGACCTTGTCGCCGATGTCGAGCAGCACAATGCCCGCCGTGTTGTAGTATTCGGGCGATTCGAGCAGCGAGATGAGCTTGTTAATCATCTTCGGGGTCTGAAGCTTTCCGGCGAGGGTTATTGCGGCGGACTTTACATTGCGGTCCGTGTGGTCAAGCAGCGATGATATTACGTCCTCGTCGAGGAGCGAGTCGTACTTGAACATGTATTTCTCCAACTTTATCTTGTCGGACACATATTCGCTCGCGACAAGGGCGTCGATTTCCTTCTTGTCCGGGTTCCGTGTAATGCCTTCAAAAGTGAGGTAGCTCTGCGCGCGCTCTGCCAAGAGCCTGATTTCCGGCTTTTTGGCTTTGTTGAACAGGGTTCCGCACGCCGAGGCGATGCGTGAACGCCATGTCGGGTCGATGTTTCGCAGGACGCTCTTTTCGACCACGTCGTCGTTGGATTCGAGCAGGAGCATGGCGTAACTCTCGAGGCTTCGTGGCGCGGTCTCGGAGAGTACCATGACCGCCATGCGCTGTATGTTGGGGTTAGTGACCTTGATGTACTTGCGCAGGAGTTCCGGCCCGTACATGCTCTTGTTGAGGTCGCGGCGGCTGTCCTTGATGAAGTCCTTTGAGATTTTGTTGATGGTCTCTTTATAACTTTCGTAGAGTTTCTTGCTGCTAAAAACCCATGCGGCGAGCAGAGGTATGAAGAACAGCATGAAGTATTTGAAGTCATATTCGCCGCGAAGGGTTATGAGCGTATTTACACCGAGAAGGACGAGGCCGGCAATGCCTGTGGAGAATTGCTGGACGACGCCGACCTTAGTCTGCACGGCGGCCTTTTCCTCGTCGGGCAGCGGCTGGTAGAGTATGTTGAACGCCGGGTCGTCAAGTCCACGGCGGAGTATGCGTTCCTGTGACTTGTTGAGTGTGATGAGTATGAGGAACATGATGCTCTCTACCGACGATAGTCCCACGATGGCCGCCAGGGTTGTCACGACGACCATGCTCACTGGCAGAATCAGCAGTCCAAGCTTGACGCCATATTTGCTGAGGATTCTTGCGGAGAAGAATGACAGCAGCAGCTCGCCGATTTTAAGGCCACCGTAGACCAAGGTGAGGAACTGCGGCGTGTTTTCGGGCGGGATTTGGATTTTGACGGTGGAGAGGAACGAGAAGTCGGTGACGTAGATGATTGTCATCGAGAGCGTTGCACAAATGAAGATATACCTGAAGTAACTTTTCTTCAGGAGGTCGAGTATGCCGGTGCCGTCGTTTGTGGGTTTGAGCGACAGGAGCGTGCCGCCGCCTTCCTGCTTTTTCTTCTCGATCTGCATGCGCTCCTCTTTCAACTTCTGGGGGTAGTTCTTATAAAGTATGATGAGTGACGCTATGCCGATTATGAATCCTAATGCGCTTATATACAAAAGTGTGTACGAGTGGGAAATGACCTTGCTCAATGCCGGTATGATGAGGTAGCCCATCATCGCCGCAAGCACGCCGCCGATACTGAATAGCGCGAAAATCCTCTTTACCTGCACGAGGTTAAGGAATTTGAGCGACAGCGCGCCACATTCTATGCCGACCATGGACAGGAACGGCCACGCCCAGATGAACACGAACATGCTGAGCCACTTAGGGTCTACATGCCCTAAGAGCATCGGCGAGACGAGTGTGACTATGGTCATGAAGGACAGCGCGCCGGTGAACAGCGTGCGGCTGTCGATGCGCTTCTGCATCCAAGAGTATATTTGGGTGAAAAGGTACCCGCCGATGCCGGAGAGGATATATGCGTATGGCAACTGCTCGCTGCCGAAGTATTTGATGAACTCGGAGTTAGCCGGGGTGAAGTAGAACGCGCCGGCCAGTCCAAGGAAAAAGGAATGGAGAAACAGCATCAGGAAGATAGGCACTTCCTGCTGCTTCAACTCGAAGTTCTTTACTAATATGTGTGTAAGAGTTATTTTCTTCATTGCCTTATACGTTCCTTTTATGGAATCTTACTGTTTTTGGTTTGCAAGATATATACCGAAAATCCCTTTCCGCGAAAAAAAATTATCGTCCACTTGCAATTCCACGCCCCAAAATTAGCAAATTTTGTTGACATGGTCGATATTTTCTGTCTTATATTTTCAAACCAAAGTTGTTTTTTTTGTAATTATATTGTATATTTGCAGTCGTGAAACTACACTAACTGCATCCTAAGTAATAACAACTTATTATGAAAATATTTTGTATCGCTGCTAACTACCGCAGGCACAATGTAGAAATCGGCATGGAGGAAGAGCCGGAGCCTGTGTTTTTCATGAAGCCGGAGACATCGCTTCTGCGTAACCACAACGACTTTTACATCCCCGACTTCTCACGGCGTATCGAGTACGAGACAGAGATTGTAGTCCGTATCTGCAAGATGGGGAAGTCCATCGACCGTAAGTTCGCCTCGCGCTATTATGACGCGGTGACTGTGGGGCTGGACATCACGGCGCGCGACATCCAGGCCTTGAGCCGCTCGAAGGGTCTTCCGTGGTTCGTGTCCAAGGGGTTCGACTCGTCCGCGCCGCTCGGCGACTTCGTGAGCAAGTCGGAGTTCCATAATCTTGGCGACATCGACTTCGGGTTGAGCATTAATGGCGAGCCTGTCCAGCAGGGCAACACGAAGGACATGATATATGACTTCGACACCCTCGTTTCCCATATTTCAAAGTATGTGACCCTCAAGACCGGCGACCTCATATACACCGGCACGCCCGCCGGTGTAGGCCCCTTGAAAATCGGCGACCATCTCGTCGCGGACATCGAGGGACGGCCGCTGCTCGAAATCAAAGTAAAATAGGCCGGGCATCTTCGCCGTGGATTATAAGTTTGGAACGCTTATTGCAATCTTTGCAGTACAACTATCATTAATAAGCAAAGACCCATGAAGGTATTAATCATGTACGCATTGGCAATGAGCATCTTGATATGTTCTTGGACGTGTGGTACTACCGACGGCGGCAGCGTAAGGGACGTCGACAATGTATATAACGACGCTACCTTACGCCGTATATGCGAGCTCAGGTGCGCGGGCAACACGGCGGAGATTGTGAAGTATTTCACGGCTCAGTATCCCGAGTACCGCAAGGCGGCAGTGTCGGCGGCAGCATCGCTCAAGGACAGCATGGCAGTATTGCCCTTGGCAGCTTTACTTACCGACCAAGACCATGACCTGAGGGAGCGCGCGGCGTTTGCCCTCGGACAGACGTGCCATCCTATTGCCGAAAAATATCTCCTCGAAACCGACTTCGACGCCCAGCCCGACAATGTGAAGTCGGCGATACTCGTCGCACTCGGGAAGTGTGGCGGCAGGAAGGCATTGGAAAAGGTGCAGTCCTTCGACGCGCCTCATTCAAACGTGACACTCGTCTCGGGCAAGGCCCAGAGCATCTGCTGGTTTGCAAAGCGCGGAATGTACTCGATACAGACATCGCAGTCCGCGATTGCGATTGTATGCGACACGCTTATCCACGAGAAGGCGCGGTCGATAGCCGCAGAATATTTTGGCATCGCGCCGGCGGATTTTTCACTGTACACAGACGAGCTTGTGGCCGCATACCGCAGCGCAAAACTCATACACAACAAGGTCAACATCGTCCTCGCCCTTGGCAAATGCCACAACGGAAGGGCGTTCTCTCTCATAAAGTCCATTGTCAACGATGAAAGCTCGGACTACAGAATCGTCATGAATGCTGTGGCGGCTTTCGAGAACTACCCATACGAGGAGTGCAAGCCGTATGTCCTCAGACTTCTGAAATCCTACGACGACAAGATTGCCACCTGCGCCGCCCAGTACATCTACAGGCGTGGCGTTCCCGCCGATGCGTCCACTTACCTCGAACTCTCGCGCAGCGTCGCCGGCTGGCAGACCCGCACGACCCTCATCGCCGCCGCGTTGAAGTACGCCACTAACAAGGCGACAATCTCCCAAAGCATAAAGTCGGGCTTTGAGGTCGCGCAGAACATCTACGAGAAAGCCGCGTTGCTCAGGGCTTTGGAGTCGGACTTGACATGTTACCATTTTGTCGAGCAGAACACCCTTTACCGCGAGGACGGCGACGAACTTATCGGAGTCGAGGGCATAAAGACATTGAGCAATATGTTTGAGAGCCAGGAGTTTGAGCAGTATGCAGCTGAAGTGAAGGCTGCGGAAAACTTGGATCTCTATAAGGAGTTTGGACTGATTTTTAAGACTGCAATCCAAAATGGCACGCCGCAGATGGTCACGGTCGCCGCGCAGGTTGTCGCCCGCCATCCACAGATTTTCTTGCGTTACTTCAACACGTATTTCTTGAACCAGGCACGTGCGAGGTGCATGCTTCCTCGTGACGCTGACACGTACATGACGCTCGTCAACACCATCAAGGTCGTCACTGGTCAGGAAAGCGAGTCATACGAGCAGGAGCAGTCGGAGGTGCTGCCCGACTGGGACTATATCTCGAAGATTGCGCCTGGGGCGGAGGTCGTTGTGTCCACGCAGAAGGGCGACTTCACGATAAAGGCCGATGTCAACAACGCTCCATTGGCAGTGTCCAATTTCCTCAAACTCGTCGACGAGGGCTATTTCGTGAAGTCGCAGTTTGACAATATCACGCTCCTTCGCGCGGAAAACCGTGGCTCGCTGTCGTATTTTGACATCGACAAGTCCATCATGATACCGTCGGAGCTGACACAAAACGAGTTCGAGGAGGGTACAGTGGCACTGAACACTACCGCGCTCAACCATTCATGCACGACGCAATGGTTCGTGATGCTCGTGCCGGACGCGACCTCTGACGGCAATTCGTCCATAATCGGTGTCGTCACGGACGGCATGGAGATTGTACACTCGCTTTGTATCGGCGACGAAATCCTCAGCATCAAGCGGAAGTAGCGGCATTGCTGTTGGCGGAGATTGATTTTGTAAGTGCCACAAAATCCGCCACGGACAGTTGCTCAGGCCTCATTGTCAGGAACCGTTCTTCGTCGGCGGAGCCTGTGAGGTACTGTGAAAGCGAGTTGCGCAGCATCTTGCGCCGCTGGTTGAACGACATTTTCACGATAGTCCTGAACAGTTTTTCGTCACAGTCTAACTGCTTGACATTATTGCGCTTAAGCCTAATGACTGCGCTCTTGACCTTTGGCGGCGGATTGAAGACCGTCTCGTCGACTCCAAACAGGTATTCGATGTCGTAGTAAGCCTGTAGGAACACGCTCAAAATCCCATATTCCTTTGTGCCTTCGTGGTTGGTAATTCTTTGTGCCACTTCGCGTTGAATCATGCAGACAACTTGCCGGACTTCGTCCTTATATTCGAGGATACGGAAAAAGATTTGGCTGGAGATGTTGTATGGGAAGTTGCCGCATACAATCGGGAACCCGCCCGGAAACTGCTTCCTCAAGTCCAATCTCAGGAAGTCGCCTTCTACAATCCTTTTTTCAATCATCAGCGACGGGTATGTCGCCACGAGGAACTCCACGGATTCGTTGTCGATTTCTATCACTGACAAGTCAAGCCGTGAGTCCTGCATGAGAAATTTTGTGAGGATTCCTGTGCCGGGACCGATTTCAATGCAGCCCGCCTTCTTCCCCTCCTCGACGGGGAAGTCGATGGATTCCGCAATCTGTTGCGCTATCTTTTCGCTTGTCAGGAAGTGCTGACCGAGTTTTTTCTTTGGTTTTACGTACATTTTTTTCAATTCATAATTCACAATTCATAATGCATAATCGCCATCTGGTTCCTTGTTTAGAACGGGTATCCGATTCCGAGGCAGAATGCCCAGTTCCTGCCACGGAACATGAACGAGTGGTCGTTTTTGGCGAGCCATCGTTCTCCTTCGTCGAGGGACGGGTCGCGGAGTTTAAGTCCGAAGTCCAAGCGGAAGAGGAAGAAGTCGAAGTCAAGCCTTAGTCCCAATCCAGTGCCGACGGCAATCTCTTTGTAGAACCTCTTTATGTCAAAGTCGCCGCCGTCGCGTTTGTCGTCCTTATTAATTGACCAGATGTTTCCAGCGTCCATGAACCATGCGCCTTCGACGACCCAAAATAGTTTGAAACGGTATTCGAGGTTTGCTTCGAGCTTCATGTCGGAGGTCATGTTGGGGTATTTCGCATTAATGCCCGTCGCGTCCTCGTTCTTGAAACTGCCCGGGCCTATGCTCCTTATCTGCCAGGCTCTCAGGCTGTTTGTGCCGCCTGAGAAGTACTGCTCGGTGAATGGCATGAAGTTAATGTTTCCGTATGGCACGCCAATCCCGGCAAAAGCCCTGAATACCACGGTGTTCGTGCCAATCGTGCGGATATAGTGGCGGTAGTCGATGTCGGTCTTGACGAACTGCGCGTATGTCGTGTGCATGAAAGGCGCGTCATACGAGCCGTGCTCGTTCTTTTCGCGGTTAAGGATATTGCTGCCGAGGGTCAGGAGATTGCCAGCCCAGCTGAGGTTGAACTTGATGTAGTTGTAGAAGCGTTTTCCCGACGCCTGGTTGTTGAACACAAGCGAGTAGCTCGAGCCGAGTATGAAGTGGTCTTGGTACGAGTCCTTAATATAAAGGCGGTCGAGCCATTCGAGGAACGCTGCGTCGGCGTGTGAGATTTTTATGGAGCTGAGCCTGAGCGGTGTGACGGTGCTGCTGATGAATTTGTTGTTGTTGAACTGGTAGTTGAGGTTCAGGTTAATCATCGAGCGTGTGTAGTCTGGACGCTGGCGGTAGTTGACGTATGTGGAGATGTATGTGCGCGGCGTCTTGTCACGTGTCCACATCCTCAGTCCTCTCGGAGCGAGCATTCTCGGGAAGTAGAGCCTTGTTTCAAGTCCGTATTCCTGTGTGTTGAGGCTAAAACCATTCTGTTCGCCGTTAAAGCTCGTCTGGCTCTCGTATGCCATTTGGAATTTGAGGTCGAAAGTCTCTGCGCCGTTAAAAATGTTTTTGTTACGGTACGTGGTGCTGAACGACGCGCCGATGTTGCCGGAGGAGTTTGTCGCGCCGACGCCGTAGACGAACTCCTGTGGCTTGTTCGGTGTAAGGTATATGTTACAGTTCAACGAGTCTTTCGATGTCGTGTGGTCGTCGAAGTTGACCTCGACCATCTTGTAGACATTAAATGCCGTGAGGTGCTTGTAGGTGTCATTGACATTGCGCTGGTCGTATATCGTGCCTGATTTCATGAAGATTTCCTTGGCGATTACACGCGGCTTTACGCGGAAAGTATCCGGACGGTAGTAGAATATGAACGGCAGTTGGTCTTTTTGGGTCGGCTGGTAGAATGTGCGCATCTCGTCGAAGTAGTTGTCGCGATCGATCATCTCCGCCATCGCGTCGTAGTTCGGGTAGATGTTGACGTTGGATACGTAGAACTGCCTGTGCTTGGTCGTGCGGCCGTTTTCCATAGTCACTGGCAGGAGTTCCATCGTCAGGTCGGCGTTGTGGTCGCCGATGAGGGTGTCTATCGTGTATTCAAGGTAGTCTTTCCTGAAGTTATAGTACCCGAGCGTCTTGAGACGGTCGTTAATCCTTGACCTTTCGCTTTGGAGCATGTCGATGTCGAGGTTCTTCCCGGGTTTGAGCAGGGACGATGCGGTGTCGGCGAGGATGTATTTGCGGATTGTGTCGTCGTCCATTTCGTAAATGATGTTCCTGAGCCTTATCGGAGTTCCGGCAGCGATGTTGTAGGTGACGAAAGTCTTGTGCCGGCGTTCTTTTTCTGTATATGTCACAGTCGCCTCGTAGAAGCCTTTCGTCTGCATGTACAGACGAATCTGTTCGAGCGACTTTATGGTCAGCGACTGGTTATATACGGCGGGCTTTTCGCCGATGTTCTGCCAGAATAGCGGCAGTGAGAACATTTTTGTCTTCGGGTTGTATGTCGAGTCCTTGTGGGCGTATTTTTGGTATTTCCGGCTGCACTTCGCGGAGTCCTTGATGAGGGTTTTGACGAGTTTTTTCTGATCCTCGTATTGCTGGTAGTACGGGATTTTGAGCCTCAAGTCCTGGAGCCGGTCGTTGTAGAAACCTTTTTGGGATTTGATTTCCTGGATACGGGCGCGGTTGATGCTGTCGATGGCGATGGCTTGTGCGGCTTTTATGGAGTCCGCCTTTTGCTGAGGCACGGAGTTGTATATCCTTGCGTTGACTGCGATGCCGAACATTGTCGACGACGGGGCTTGCCTGACGTATGACAGCGGCTCTGCGACATCAATCTGGGGATTGTCGCATACGACGGTGTTGCTGACTAAGAGTGTGCCGTCCTTGACTATCGGCGAGCAGCCGAATGTCGCCACAAGCACAAGCAGTGCAATGATTTTGAAATATATTTTGGCTATTTTCAAAGTTTTTTTGTAGTTTAGCGTCCTGAAATTACGGTACAAAATTACAAATAAAAATAATGCTTAGCAAAAATCGTATAAAACAGATTTCGTCACTTCAGCAAAAAAAGTTCCGTCAGGAGACTTCGACTTTCGTTGTCGAGGGTCATAAGTCGGTCATGGAGTTGCTCCGGTCCAATGTGAAGGTCGTCGAAATCGTCGCGACGGCTGACTGGATTGTCCAATATGCCAAACACTTCCGTGGCGTGGCGGTCAGCGAGGGCAGCGGTGCCGACTTGGAGCGCATTTCGTCAATGAAGGCTGCGTGTGATGTCGTGGCGGTCGTGGAGATGCGTGACACTGAGCCGCTTACGTTAGACAAGTCACGGCTTTACCTTGCGTTGGACAGTATTCGTGACCCGGGGAATTTTGGTACGATACTGCGAATCGCCAACTGGTTCGGCATCGGCACGGTCTTGGCGTCCGAGGATTGTGTGGATTTGTACAATCCAAAGGTTGTCCAGGCGTCGATGGGCTCGGTGTTCAGGGTCGATGTCCATTATTGTGACTTGGCGGCTGCGCTGACAGATGCACAAAAGCTCGGTATGCCGGTGTATGGCACTTTCCTCGACGGTGAGAATATTTACACTGCCGATATTGGATGTGGCGGTGTCGTTGTGCTTGGTAATGAGGGTCATGGGATTCTTCCAGAAACGGAGCGTTGCATAACCCGCCGCCTGCTCATTCCGTCCGGCTCTTCGCCCGACACTTCGCCCGAGTCGCTTAATGTAGCTGCGGCGACGGCGGTGGTTTGCAGCGAGTTTTATAGAAGGAGGTTTTGAATACTGTCCTGGCGGACATGGATTTGGGGTGTCCTGGCGGACAGAAATCTTACAAATCTTTTCAAATCTTGCAAATCTGACAATTTTTTTTAAATATTTCAAATTTTTTCATAATATGATTTGTTTGATTTGAAATGGATTTGTGAGATTTCTCGCGAAGCGAAGAATATAGAAAACAATATTATAATATTATGGAATTGGATCAGGATATTACGCTGTTTTTGAATAGTTTTTACAGCGACGGGATGGATGTATTCTTCTGGTATGTGTCGCTGAAGTGGACATGGTTTGTGCTGGGCGGGATGCTGCTGGCGTATCTTTTCATCAAGCACAAGCCAAGGGAGGCGTTTGCATTCTTATTGTTTGTGGTGCTAATGGTTTTGGTGTCGGACCAGTTGTGCAACCTCTGCAAGTATACAGTCCAGCGTCTTCGTCCGTGCTGGAATGAGGATATTTGGGACCAGGTGCATGTCGTCAATGATGACCGTGGCGGGAAGTATGGGTTCTTTTCGGCTCATGCCGCCGTGTTTTTCGGGTTGGCGTACATGTCGAGCCGTTTTTTCAGTAACAAGTTTTACACTGCCACGATTTATGTCATAGCCGTCATGGTCTCGTACTCAAGGATTTATCTCGGTCGTCATTATCTTGGCGATGTCTTAGTGGGCGCGATAGTCGGCACGGCGGTCGCCATGGGCGCGTGGTGGTGGTTCAACAGGTTCAAGACGCGGATTCAAAAGTCATGAAGTTCTTGACCGCGATGCCCACGATTATTGCGTCGTCGGTCTGTTCGCACTGGACTTGGGTGGCGGATTTTGGCGCGCGCCAGTCGTCGAGCGCGGACTTCAGCCGTGCTTTCTGCATGTCGAATGGCTGACGGAAGATTTCTTTGAGGAGTTTGAAGAGGTTTTTGGAGGAGAATGCGCGCGGTGCTTGGGCTGTGCCGTCCCCGTAGCCGTCCTGGTCGGTCATGCCGTCCGAGTAGAGGTATATCACGTCGTCGCGGTGGAGCGACATGATGTTGTTTGTGAAGTGTGGCTTTTCTTTCGGGTAGATTCCGATTGGCATCGAGTCGGCTTTCATTCTCATAAGTTCGCCGTAGCGGAATATGAGCAGCGGACGGAATGCGCCGGAGTAGTGCATTAGTTTTTCCTTTGTGTCGAATATGAGGAGAGCCATGTCGATGCTGTCTATGGACTGGTCTTTGCTGAACGAGTTTTGGTTAAGGGTTCGCTTGAAGTAGTTGCGCATCTTGTCGAGGACAGTTCCGGCGGTGGTGTCGCCTTCTCCAAAATGTCTTGTGATGTACTCCAAGTTTGACATGCCCAACATGCTCAGCAGCGCGCCAGGCACGCCGTGGCCTGTACAGTCGCCGACTACAAGGAGTTTGTACCGACCGTTAGCAGATTCAGACGCCCAGAAGAAGTCGCCGGATACGGTGTTCCTCGGCGAGAGCATCGTGAGGTGTTCGCCGAATATGCGGTTCATCTCTATTGGCGAAGGCATGGCGGCCGTTTGGATAATGCTGGCGTATGTTATTCCGTCTAAGATTTCGTCGGTCTTCCTGCGTATGTCGTCGCTTTGGATTTTCATTTCCTCGTTTATTTCGGTGATGGCGGCGTTGAGTTTTTTAGTGCGCTTGTAGCTCCGGTATACAATCGCCACGACGATGATGATGAATGTTATTATCACCGTGCCGCCCAATATGGCGAGCCTTTGCATCCTCGCTTTCGCTTCAAGTTGGGCGGTTTTTGCTTTTGCTTTCATCTTTTCGCTTTCGTGCTGGCCTTTGGCAAGTTTGAGGGCGAGCTTGTAGTCCTCGCCGCCGTTGTTGAGCATGTCGCGGTTCTTCTCGGCAAGCACACGGTTCTCGAATGCGCCTTTGTAGTCGTTTTTGTATGCGCAGAGTATGGATTTTGCGCGGTACGCTGTCTCGTTGTCAACGAATGAGCGCGTTTTTTCTGCGATTTTGACGAGCGAGTCCACAAAATTCTCTGTGCCGGCCATGTCGCCGTCTATGTAGTGGATTTTAAGGCCGAGGATGTTGATGTGGTGGCTGACTTCGGGCATTCCAGTGTTGGAGGCGATTTGGCAGGCCTGTGGCAGGTAGTGGAGGCTGCTGTCGGCCAACTTAATGCGCTTTGCGTTGTCCTTTTCGGTGAGTGCCTTGTAATACAGGGTTTCAGTAAGTCCCGGGACGACGAGTTTGTTGATTTTTGGGTCGTTGGACTGCCTGTTAATCGCTTCCGCCTGACGGAACAAGGAGTGTGCTTTCATCAGGTAGCTGTAGTCGGGTTCGAGCGGGTTTGTGCGGAACAGTGCGAGTTCCGTGGCTGCATATTGGGCGAATGTGTGTGCAAGCCCGCGGTCGTTATGGTACTTCTTGTCGAAAAATATGCACCTGTGGCATACTGTAATCGCGGAGTCGTAGAGGTTGGCCTCGTAGTATGCCTTAATCATGTCGCGCCATACGTCCACTGCGCTGGCGGTGTCCTTGCTTTCAAAGTATATGTAGAATGCGTTTGCAAAGTTCTTGGTCGCGATGGGGCTGTTCTTGAACCGTATGAGGACGTTGCCAAGGTCGTGGTATGCCTTAGCCGCGAGCCTTTTAAATCCCAATGAGTCCGCGAGTTCGCTGGCTTGGATGGCACATTCGAATGCTTCCTGGTTGACACCCTTGTCGTAGTATATGTCGAACATCAGCAGGAGCGACTTTATCTCGTCCTCGTCGCGGCCTAATGAGTGCGCCTGGTTCCGTGCCTGTATGGCGAGCCTTATGGCCTCGCTGTATGTCGTCGCGTCCTTTGCGTCCTGGTACATGTCGGCGAGCAGGAGTGAGTCGTTGGGATTGTTTGGTTTGCGTTGCGGGGCGGTGTCGGGTTTGTTACATGACATTATGGCTGCTGTCATTAACAGCAGCGGGAAGATGTATATAATTGCTCGCAATTTCGGATGCATTTGTCGATGTTAAGTGTTGTTCATTGAGTATATGCAAATATACGAAATGTTTGGGAAATGGTTGTTTATTTTATATTAATAAATGTGAAAAAAAAGATTATAAAACGACAGGGACGTAATAATCCCTGTCGTTTTGGTAAGGTTAGGTTGACTTTTTTTATTTAGTCTCGAGGATGCACTTTTCGATGTAGTCGCCGACTTCTTTTGTGCCGTATGCCTTTCCTTCCGCGATGTCTTCGGTGCGGATGTTGTCGGCGAGGGCCTTGTTGACGGCGTTTGTGATGATTTGGGCTTCTTCCTTAAGTCCGAATCCGGTCTCGAGGAGCATTGCTGCGGAGAGGATTGCCGCCATGGGGTTGGCGATGTTCTTTCCGGCGGCCTGCGGGTATGAGCCGTGGATAGGCTCGAAGAGCGATGTGTATACGCCGATAGATGCGCTCGGCATGAGACCCATGGAGCCGGTGATTACTGAAGCCTCGTCGGTGAGGATGTCGCCGAATGTGTTTTCTGTGACCATTACGTCGAAGTCCTTAGGAGTTGTCACGATGCGCATGGAGGCGTTGTCGACGAACATGTAGGATGTCTCGACTTCGGGGTATTCGGGAGCCATCTTCTGTGCGACTTCCCTCCAAAGGCGCGATGAGGCGAGGACATTGGCCTTGTCGATGACTAAGAGCTTCTTGCGGCGCGTCATGGCGAGTTCGTATGCGCACTTAAGTATGCGCTCGATTTCGTATACGGAGTAGATGTTAGTGTCGAAGGCGGTCTTTCCGTCCTCCGTGCGGCCCTTCATGCCGAAGTACATGCCGCCGGTAAGCTCGCGTACAACAGTGAAGTCTGCGCCTTCTACTATTTCCTTCTTGATGGGCGATTTGTGGATAAGCGCGGGGAATGTGTATATCGGACGGATGTTGGCATAGAGCTCAAGCCTTTTCCTGATGGCGAGCAGACCCTGCTCCGGACGCACCTTTGCGTTGGGGTCGTTGTCGTACTTCGGGCTGCCGAACGCGCCGAAGAGCACAGCGTCCGACTTCTTGCAGATGTCTATCGTCTCGTCGGGCATCGGGTCGCCGACAGCGTCGATGGCAGCCGCGCCGCCTAAGACGGGAACGTATGTGAATTTGTGGCCTCTGACTTTCTCGATGGCCTGGAGAGCCTTTTGAGCCTCCGCGATGACCTCCGGGCCGATTCCGTCGCCCGGAAGTACTGCAATCTGTTTGTTCATTGTCGTTGCGTTATAAATAGAATTATATCATTTTTAGTTTTTTTTTCGTCGCTTCGCGAGAAATCTTTCGTGCTGCAAAGTTAGTCGGTTTATTCGTTAACGCCAAAATTAAATTTGGTTTCGCTTGAAAAAATGTGTAATTTTGTGACTTCTTATTTTAAAGGACATGGATCGACATTCGGACACTGCACTATTGATAATTAACTACGGCACTCCACGGAGTTCGTCGCGGAGGGACGTTGCGCGCTATTTGCGTGTGCTTTTGGACAATAACCACTTGATGACCATGAACCGTGTCGGACGGTGGGTCTTGGTCAACTGCATCATTGCGCCGTTCAGGTCGGGGCGTTCTTCAAAGCTCTACGCCCGGCTTTCCAAGGGTGGCGAGATGCCGCTCAACACCCACACGAGAGATTTTGCGGCAAAACTACAGTCGCGGCTCGGCTCCCGTGCCGACGTGCATACGGCGATGACTTCCGGCGACAATTATGTCAAGGATGTCATTGCTAAAGTGTTGGAAATGAACTATTCGCGGATTGTAGTCGCTCCGATGTTCCCGCAGTGCACCGAATCGACGTGGGGCGCGTCGCTCGACGCATTGTTCAAAGCCCTCTGTGGGGGGCTTAATGTGCCGCCTGTGAGGGTCATAGAGCCTTTCTATGACGACGGCCACTACCTCGAGGCTGTGTGCGGAATCGTCGCCGAGCAGATGAGGCTCATGCCTGACTATGAGCGCATTGTATGTTCGTACCACGGCATTCCCGTCAAGCACACGCAGATTGCGCATCCCGGCCATACGTGCCAGGAGTTAGGCTGTGGCAGTCATGTCGATGGCTCCAATTATAAGTGTTACCTCGCCCAATGCAACGAGCAGACCCGTCGGATGGCGAAGATATTGGGCGTGCCGGAGGAAAAATGCCTGACGACATTCCAAAGCCGCCTGACTGACAGGTGGATACAGCCATTCACTGACACAGAAGTCCGCCGCCTTGCCGCCGAGGGAGTTAAGAAATTGATTGTGGCTACGCCGTCGTTCACGGTGGACTGCTTGGAGACAATAGTGGAAATAGATTCGACGCTCCGCGAGACATTCATGCAGTGTGGCGGCGAGAAGTTTGCCACCGCGCCGTGCCTTAACTCGTCCGACGTGTGGGTCGATAATTTCTGCAAGATTTTGGAGAAAAGTTTTTGAGTGAAAAAAAAAAAAGTTTTTGTTAAAAATTATTTGTTGTTCGGGTTAATTTTCATAATTTTGACAACAAGATTTTTCTATAAACTGAAATGAACACAGAACCCGAAAAAAAGAGACGTTTGTTTGGCGGCAGGCGGTCCATCATGGCCTCGCTGCTTGGCATCACGATTCCGGCTGTCACCGTACTCGTGTCGCTGTTTTGTGTGGTGCTGTTCAGGGTCATGCGCGCCCACAATATTGAATCCGCGAGGATGACGTGCCAGGAGATGGTCAGCGTCAAGGCGGACATCGTAGGCGACAAGTTCAAGAATGTCGTGTCACAGCTTTCGTGCATGTCGCGTGTATGCTCGCGCCAGCGTCTTGTGGACACGGCATGTTTTGGATTGCTCAAGCTCCTCATCGCCAATAACTCCGAACTCGTCAAGTACGGCGGCTACGTTAACTCTTCCGGCAAGACCTTGGCGACCGTCGGTAACGACACTAAGAACACCTCGGTACGCCGGCATGGCATTGACCAGGTCATGAAGTACGACAAGCCGTATTTCATAACGTCATACGCGCCGTCGGCAGTGGATCCGATGAAAAAGATTGTGTATGCCGTCGTGCCTCACAGGGACGGCGCGGCGGTCAAGGGCGCGTTCTATATCGCCGTCGAGGTCTCCGCCATGGACGGCTTCCTCGACCGCATTAAGGTCAACGGCATGGGTGTCGCCTCGTTATACACGACGGAAGGGAAGAAGGTTGTGTCCGCCGGTGCGAAGATGGACGAGGCGACCACCGGCGAGGGCGAGTCGTTCGGAAAACTTGTCGCCCAGTTAGCCCGCTATGCACCGAATGGCGTGGAGACCCTCACGGCTGGCAACGGCGAGCAAAGCCTTGTGTCGTGGGCAAGGGTAGGGCAGTCGAACCTGTTCATCATGCTCGTCGTGGGGTACGACGAATTGGACATCACGCGCATCCGCATACGTAACTTCTTTGTCATCGGCGGCATTATAGTTTTCATAATCGCCATGTTATACGTCTACATGATTACAAAAATAGGTGTTGTCAGACCTCTCGTCAAGCTCAAGACCGTCGTCAATGAGTTTACCGCCGGGAAGTTGTACAACGCCGTCAAACTCGACCACCACCTTAACAACGAAATCGGGCTGTTATATGACGACGTGGCGGAAATGGCTGAAAAACTCATCGCCATGGCCAATTCCATCCGCTCCCAGTCGGACGGCATAGTCGTCAACAGCCACGAGCTCAACACGTCCGCCGAGCATATCCAGGAATGTGTGAGCGACCAGTCGTCGGCGATAGAGCAGATTGCCACGACGGTCGACCAAATCGCCACTACCATTACCGAGACCGCCGGAATCGCCGAGACCACGCGCACATCGTCCGTGTCCATCGCCAACGACATCGGCAAGGTCGCAGAAGCCTCGGCGCAGACCCTCGAAAGCACAAAGACCGTCATCGACAAGATAAAAGTCATCAACGAGATTGCGCGCCGCACAGATTTCCTGGCGATTAATGCGGCTGTGGAGGCTGCCCGCGCCGGAGAGAACGGCAGGGGATTTTCCACTGTCGCCGCCGAAATCAAGCAGCTCGCCGAGCGTTCCAAGATAGCCGCAGTGCAGATCGACGAGGCGTCCAACCGCACATTATATGTCACCGAGCAGTCTACGAGCATGATAGAGCAGCTTGCGCCGAGGATACTCGAAAATGCGCGTAAGGTTTCCGAAATCGCCATCGCTTGTAACGAGCAGCGTAATGGAACCGACCAGATTAACAACGCAGTCCAGCAGTTGGCGCACATATCGGAGGAGAACAGCGAGGAGGCGGGTCTCTTGGCGTCAAAAGCCGAAGCATTCGTCAAGTATGCCAACGAGCTTACCGCCACGATGCAATATTTCAAGACTGCGGACGCAAAGACCGAGCGGCTCAAGGAAATCACGCAGCAACTTGAAGAAAAGACTGCCGAACTCGAGACGCTGCGGCGGGAGCTTGTGGAGTATGACAGGCGGCAGGACGAGGCATTCTACTTGTCGATAAAAAGCGACACTGCCGCTCAAAACGACAATTCAGGACAAAACGAGAACGACGATGAGAAATCTGTTATCTGACATAAAAAAGGGCTTGGGATTCGACAGCCGGACTATATGGGGGAAGATAATGAAAAAAATCATCCCGTTCCTGGTGGTTATCATCATCAGCATGGACTTCATAGTCTACAACATCGTCTCCGACAATACCATGAAGTCCATGAAAACCGCCAACTTACGTACCGTGACGCTCCTCTCCGACGACATTTCGGAACTGTTCCACCGCTATCTCGGCGACCTTAACATGATGGCCCATTACTACAGGCACAGCACGAGGGAAGAGTTCATGCGGTTCGCCAAGGAGTTCACCCTACACCACGTCAACGAATATTCATACATCAGGCTCATGATGCCCGACGGCAGGTACTACGCCACACTGGACGGCAACGACAAGTACGATGTCAAGGGCGGCCGTCCGTACAAGAACATTGTCCAGGAGCACAAACGCATATCGGTCAACACGATACATTCGTCCGCGCTTGTTAAAAACGAGGTGTACAGCATCTCAGTGCCAGTCTTGGACACGAGGGATTCCGTGGTCGCCATAATAGCGGCGGTAATCCCGTCGAGCGTCATAGACAAGAAACTCGAATCCGTCGAGGCCGACAACGGCGAGTTTTTGGTAATGCTCGACGACGAGAATAATATCCGCGTCTACCGTGACAGCAGCTACAGCCTGACAGTCGACTCGGCCATTCATAAAGGTTATATGGACATCAACGCCCAAGTCGCCATAACAAAGGAACTTACCATGTCGGGGACGACACGGCGTGATTCATGGTCGTACCACGCGAAGGACGGCGAGGAAATCATGTTGTGCTATGCCGTCATACCCGGCACACCGTGGATTGTGGCGATAAATACGCCGATGGACACCTTCGCCAAAAACATCAGGATAACATTGTGGATGTACCTGTTTGCGTCGTTAGTGGTCTTGGGGTTCCTGCTCGTGGCGTTAAGGCTCATAACCTCAAAAGTCGTCATCCATCCTTTGGAGGCCATAAACCGGTTCTCGGACGACTTTGCGCATGGAAAATTGTACTCCACCGAGACCCGCACAATCAACTCCAAGGACGAACTCGGCACTGTCCGCACCAATATCGAAAAGATGCAGCAGCGGCTTGTGTCGGTCGTCGGCGGTATCCGCAGCACGTCCAACGAACTCAAGCAATGCAGCGACAATATCATAAACGTTGTCCAGACGGTCGACCACGACGCGCAGGTTTTGGGCATCGCTGTCGAGAACATTTCAAACTCGGTCGAGCAGGTCAATGGCTCCATACGGCTTAACAATGACGACGCCGAGCATACACGCACCAACTCCGACGACATAGCCACTGTAATCCAGTCGCTTACAAAAGCCTCCACCGCGACATTCGACTACATGCAGGACATAATACAGAAAGTGACAGTCATTAACGAGATTACCTCCCACACGGACTTGCTGGCCATCAATGCGTCTGTCGAGGCATCGCGGGCGGGCGAACATGGGACTGGTTTCGCTGTGGTCGCCGCCGAAATCCGCAAACTTTCCGAGCTATGCCACCGCGCGTCCACGGAAATCAACCAGCTCTCGGCTCAGACCCTCTCGGTGACGCGGCAGACCGTAGACCTCGTCGCCAACATATCGCCAAAAATCCAGGACAACGCGGCGATGGTGTCAAGGATTGCGGACGCCTGCAACTCTCAGCTCAAGCTTACCGGCACTATCAGCGACGCTGTAAAGCGGCTGTCGCAGCTCAGTCAGAACGGCTCGCTCTCGGCGGACAGCATGACCGTCTTCGCAAGCGTCTTGTCAAAGAATGTCGAGAAACTTAACGAAATGATGGAGTTCTTCCACCTCGACCTTGAACGCGACAAGCGCAGGAGCGAGATTGAGGCAGAGATTGCTATATGCACATCGGAAATACTGAGGCTCAAGTCTAAACTTTCAAACGAAAACACAAATGACCACGGCGAATGAATATATTAATAAGGTGTTGGACATCCAGGGCAACACGATTTGGGGCAAGTACATGAAATGGCTGCTGCCGGTCGTCATATTGCTGACGCTTGCAGTGGACGTCGCCGTGTTCCTTAATGTCAGGTCCATTAACATCGACAACTCCGAGGACATGGCTAAGCGAAGCGTCCAGTACCTGTCCACCTCGGTCGACAAAATCCTCATGAACTACAGCTCGGAGTTGAGCATTATCCGTGTGTTGTACAAGGATTCAGCGTCCATCGACGAGTTCATGTACAAAGCCCACGACATCATGGTCGTCAGCCGCAAGCCTTGGCGTTACCTGCGCCTGACGCTGCCGAGCGGCGTGTCGTATACCTCGAGGAGCGGACTTGACCGCATGGACGGTAAGAAGGCAAGGTTTTATAATGAAATCTTCGTCAACCATGCACCTTATAATATACAACGTCCGATGCGCAGCCACCTTGACAATTCGGAAAACTGGTGCCTGTCATTCCCAGTATATAACTCCAGGGACTCGATTGTGGCTGTGGTGAGCGCGGTATTCCCGACAGTGGAAATAGACTCGCTGATGAGATCCATAAACCTGAGCGGCGCGGGCTACGCATCGTTGAGCGACAATGAGCGAGTCTTCCGTATCTACGACTCGTCCATCCACGAGAAGTCATTGGACGCCTTGGTGACAGAAGGGTACGTCGGGTTGAAGGAAGTCGTAGAGCACGGCTGGGCGACTAAGGACGAGCAGCCGTTCCAGTACGGGACATACTTCACGCCCGACGGCACAAAGGTCCAGTGCTATATGAATGTCATCGGCGACACTAACCTTGTCCTGAGCCTTAACATTCCATACGCTCAGATGAACCATGCGACGATTGTCATGGCGATACTTCTCGCGATTTCGGCGTTGCTGACGGTGCTGTCAGTGATGTTTGTGGTCAGGTATGTGACTAAGAAAGCAGTCATAACGCCACTGAATGCCGCCAATAAGTTTGCCTCGGACATTGCGGACGGCTACCTGTATTCAGAGGCTGCGGACGACATAGCCGCGGACGACGAGTTCGGCACGTTGCGCTCTACGTCACAGACCATGCAGTCCAAGGTGTTCGATGCTGTCAAGTCCATCCGCGAGGACACTAACGAAATCGCCTCCGGCGTAGTGGTGCTGCATGACGCTATAAAGATAATCGCCGACGACGCAAATACGAGGGCGGAGTCGACCGCCAAGATTTTCAAGTCGCTCGCCCAAATGACGGACATCATACGCGAGACCACCGAAACGACGCAGCTCGCGAAGTCAAATTCCGACAATATTTCCAACAGCATCAACCAGGTCATCGCCGAGTCGTCAAGCACTCGCGACAGCATCAGCAATGTCCTCTCGAAAGCCCAGGTCATTAACGAAATTTCGTCGCGCACTGACCTCCTGGCCATTAATGCCGCCGTAGAAGCCGCCCGCGCCGGTGAAAACGGAAAAGGTTTTGCTGTCGTCGCCGCTGAAATCCGCAACCTCGCCGAGCATTGCCAAAACGTTGCGCTCGAAATTAACGAACTGTCCGCAGAGAGCCTTAAGACGACGCAGCGGACGGGCGACCTCATCGAGAATATCTCGCCAGGCATCGCCGACAATGCCGAGATGATTGCCAAAATATCCGAAGCCTGCTCCCGGCAGTTAGTGATGACGGTGTCCATAAGCCGCGAGCTGTACCAGTTCGTCGAGACTATTAATAACAACAAGCAGACTGCGGACAGCCTCACTAACTATTCCGACAAGCTCGAAAGCCTTGTGAAACGGCTTAATGTCTCCGTCGGATTCTTCAAACTCACGCCCTCCGAGGGGCAGAGCCGCGAGGACATCCTCGCGCAAATCGAGCAGAAAACCGACGAATTGGCGCGGCTTAAGACGGAATTGACGGACGTAATCTCGGGAAAAGACGGCTCGAAGTCCGCCTCTTTAACCAATTCTTAACACTCCACTTCACACGTAAAAGGCTCGTTCAGAGCGTGTCAATGTCACTTATAGTGGAAATATACCATAATCTTTAACATTGGGCGCGGCGCATTTTGCGATTCTGTCGCTTTTTGTTAAAGATAATTTAAATGAAAAAATGATGTGCACATCAAAAATTCGTCATACCTTTGCATCGTAATCAGAAAGGAAATCTGGTTACATAATAGACAGGTTCTTTGAAAAAATCCGAAATAAGGTATTTGTAAAAAAGTTTGCTCGTGATTCTAAAAAAACAGACAGGAACTCCCCAACGCACATAAGGAGTAAGATAGTGAACACAATATAAAATAATTAACTTACTAAAAACTACAGAATCATGAAAAACATAGTTTACAACGCAGTATTGGCCGCCATGGTGGCCGCAACAACATTGTTGAACACCGTAAACGCAGCCGCTGCGCCAACAGCCGACACAGTAAGCTCCGACAGCACCAAGGTCGCCACAGCCTCCCCCGAGGTCGTAGACTACGGTGTAGAGGAAGCCGCCCTCCCAGTAGAGGCGTGGATGATGGAGTCCATCGACATTCTCAACGAAGAGAAAATCGCAGTTGAGGACTGGATGATGGAGGACGTCAACCTCCTCAACGAGGAATCTCTCGACGTAGAAGACTGGATGGATGAAGATGTTGACCTGCTGAACGAGGAAGCCCTCGAGCTTGAGGACTGGATGTTCGCCGCCAACGCCGACTCGACCCAATCTAAGAACTAAGTAACACAGTATCAAACCACAAGTATCAAACCACAAAAAACTAAATCGCTTCGCGAGCTGACAATGACACGAATACTTAAATGACGGAATTTTTCAGTTTTTTGTTTCTTTATCTCTCGTTTTTAAAGG
The DNA here is from genome assembly GCA_905234655.1 of uncultured Bacteroidales bacterium. GTDB lineage: Bacteria > Bacteroidota > Bacteroidia > Bacteroidales > UBA3824 > UBA3824. The sequence goes on along the minus strand of CAJOJG010000001.1, from coordinate 510 downwards.
AACAAATTTAGTTGATGAGCATCTGGTTTCCAATGTCCCTCTTGGAACCGGATGGGGCGGTGGGAAAGACACCAGTGTCTGACTACCTTAATTATTAAAAAACTCATTTTCTTGTCAAACTTTATACATCCTCAATTCCGAAAGTCTAAAATTTTTTCGATAAAAAAAATATTTTTTACCTTGTAATTTTTTTATGACTGCAAAAATGTAAAGTCAGGTTTACTATCGAGGTTAAATGCGGGCATAACTTCCCCCCACCCAAATCATTTTGGTTGTTTTTTTTGACTAGTAAAAACGAATTTTTCAGCATAGGAGTTGGCTGTATGACGCGTCGCTGTATAAGATCAGGACGTTCTGTCTTGCTCGCCTGACCCATTTGCCCGCCACGCTGACGAACCTGAAAATGAATTTTTTCCTCCTCCGTCGAGTCCCAGTCGTTGGTGAGGATGGTCCTGACGACGTATTTTTTGCCAAAAAAGAGGTCGCCCTGCGGGTCTTTGGTTTCCGTCC